>RZZF01000111.1 GCA_009929975.1 Clostridia bacterium | reverse complement strand
CATCCGTCGATCGCGCCGGACCACCGGTTATGTGATCATGTGCTTTACCATATCCGTGATTGAGGGAGGGTGATGAAATGAAAAAAGAATATTCGACAATCCCGGCTTCAATGGAGAGTATGCAGACCTATGGGTTCCACTGGATGGATTTCGTGACTGCGATACCGTCCCCGCTGTTTGTCGTGACCTCGTATAAATCCAATGGCCGGCCCAATGCCTGTCTGCAGTCGTGGAGCTGTTTCGGCAGCCGTCCGGAGGGATTCTACGCGATCCTGTCCAGTGTCAACAAATCAGGCCACCTTTATCAGACGGTTAAACAACATGGTGAAGTGGTTCTCAATTTCCCGTCAGCTGATTACTATGATCGGTGCTATGCGACGATCCGCCACAATCAGTTTGATGATGATGAAATTGCTCTGTCCGGGCTGTCGGCTGAACCGGCGGCGACGGTCCAGGCTCCCCGGATCAAGGAATGCTTCCTGAATCTCGAATGTCGTTTTTTATGGGAAAAGGACATCATCGAAGGGGACTCGCATGCGCTGATGTGTTTTGAGATCTGTCATATAAGTGCTGATCAGCAGCATCTGGAAGAATCCGATCTGGGCCGTTATGGCGAAAGCGGCTATCTGTACAACATTCATTACCCCGTCAATCCGGAAACTTATCAGGGGACATCCAGAGACGCCATCGCTGTCCTGCACAAACTGCGCGAGATGAGTGAATACTAGACAACGGTCGACAAAATGTGAGGAGACGCATATGTCAGTCAAATTTCGACACTACACAGACGAACCATTTTTCTCCATGGATTACCAGAAAGTCCGTGATTTTCTGATTCGCATTAATGCGGAGCGGATTGTATCACCCAGATTTCTCTGGGGAGCGTGGGAGTGGGGAATTACGCACGCTGGATGGGATCAGGAGCGTCAGAATCATATCGGGTTATGGGAAGACGATGGTCAGATTGTTGCTCTGGCAACCTATGAGAGCACGCTGGGGGAGGGATTTATCTTTACTGACTCACAGCATACTGCTCTAAAACCTGAACTGGTCACTTACGCCAGGCAATCATTGCATAATCAGGGAAAACTTCGTTTGCTCATATCCGATCATGATATCGAGCTTCAGCGTTCGGCATTCGCTCAGGGTTTTCGACCGACTCAGGATCGCGATCGGCTCTCGATGCTGGACATTGATCAGCTTGACTACCATCCGCTGCCGGAAGGGTATTCCTTTGTCAGTCTGGCGGATGACTGGAATTGGCATCAATACCATCGGGTGATGTGGCGTGGGTTCAACCATGAAGGAAGCCCTCCGGACGACGAAGCGTCCATCGCCGTTCGAAAGCAAATGTTATCCAGCCCGATGATTCGACCTGAACTGGTGCTTGCCGTGGCCGCGGCTGATGGGCACTATGTTTCACATTGTGGATCATGGTACCGGCCGGAGGATACCTATTGCTATATTGAACCCGTCGCGACCGATCCGGATTACCGCCGTATGGGCCTGGGTAAAGCTGTGGTTCATGAAGCCATTCGGCGATGTGGTGCACTGGGAGCCAGACAAGCCATTGTTGGATCGGAGCAACCTTTTTATTTCAATATCGGCTTTTTCCCGTTCGAGACGATGACGTATTGGAGTTCAGCAGCAAAGGAAGGCTAAATATGGAATTATGGGATGTCTATGATGTTCATCGCGTCAGGCAGAATCGAGAGGTGGTCCGCGGACAGACTTTACAGACCGGCGACTATCATCTGGTCGTTCATCTGTGTCTGTTCAATTCTCAGGGTCAGATGCTCATTCAACAGCGCCAGAAGAATAAAGACGGCTGGCCGAATCTTTGGGATTTGACGGTTGGCGGCAGCGCGCTTCGGGGCGAAAGCAGTCAGCAGGCGGTTGAACGGGAATTGGCGGAAGAACTGGGTCTTCATCTTAATCTGTCGCAGGCAAGACCGCATATGACCGTCAATTTTCCTGATGGATTTGATGATGTGTATCTGATCGAAGAAGACATTGATCTGAACACGCTGTCTTTTCAGCCGGAGGAGGTCCAGGCGGCGCGATGGGCGGATCAGGATGACATTCTGGCCATGATCGAAAACGAGACCTTCCTGCCGTACTTTCCGGATCTGATCCGTTTGATTTTTGTGATGCGCAGGCAATACGGCTGGCTGCGTCATGAGGACTTATCTGAATCAGCGAACAAAAATGCTTTCCTTGAGGACTAAAGATGAGTCAACAACGAAAATTACTCAGTGACCCTGACGCGCCCTATGTTCAACCACTCATCCAGCAGATCACCGCGCAAAGCAAGACTACTCTGGCAAACTGGGCGATTGATTACTGTGATCGACGGTTAATGCCGATCTGGCGAATGTTCGATCCGGAGGATCAGCGGCCGCAGGCCGCACTTGATGCAGCCAGGCAGTGGCTCGCAGGTTCCGTTAAATTGCCATGGGTCAAGGCGAAAATTCTGGCATGCCACGCGGCGGCCCGATCAGCTGAGCATGATCCGGCAGCGCAGGCTGCGGCACGGGCGATCGGTCAGTCAGCCTCGACCCTTCACGTGGCACGGCACAGCCAGGGACTGGTCTTTTATGGTGCGCTGGCTATCGCTTATCACCGGTTGGGAGCGAATGCTTCATGGGATAAACTTGAGCCCTGTATCGCGGATGTGTGTGCGGATATGCTGGAATCGCTGGAACGGCAGATTGAGGCGGACCATCCGATCTTGATTCGCTTATATGGTGAAAATGATCTGCCGGACATGATGGAGATCTGGAATCAGATTGTTGAAGAAGGACAGGCTTTCCCGCAGGAAGAATTCTTGACATCTGACACGGTGGCGTCGTTCTTTGCTGATCAGACCTGCAGTGTTGTCGCGCAGAATCGGCAGACAAGCCGAATCGAAGGATTATACATTTTACACCCGAATAATATCGGCCGCTGCGGCCATATCGGCAACGCGAGTTATGCGGTTCGACTAGAGGTCAGAGATCAGCATATCGGTGAGAAGCTGGTTCGTGACAGCCTGGCCAGAGCGCGTCAGCATGGCTTTACGATCATGCAGTTCAACGCGGTCGTCGCGACGAATCATCGCGCCCGCCATTTATATGAACGGCTTGGCTTTCACTTTCTCGGGACCATTCCGCATGGCTTTCGTCTGAAAAATGGGATCGTTGAGGATATCTGCCTGTATTATTATGATCTGGAGGGTGATACGGATGTTCAAGGATAAAATTGCCGTTGTAACTGGCGGCGCCAACGGAATTGGAAAAGCGATCGTGGAGGCTTTTGCCGCTCAAGGGGCCGCTGTTTGTGTGATCGACCGGGAGTCGAATGATTATTTTGTCGGCGATCTGGCTGATGAAGCGATCCTGCGGCAGTTTGCCGCCAGAGTGATTGAGGATCACGGCCGGGTTGACTATCTG
This sequence comes from Clostridia bacterium, assembly GCA_009929975.1. Classification (GTDB taxonomy): domain Bacteria; phylum Bacillota; class Clostridia; order Saccharofermentanales; family UBA5734; genus SLHU01. Next base: position 2,844 of record RZZF01000111.1, on the reverse strand, counting down.
ATCAACAACGCGCCGCCACTGTCCAGTGGCCTGTCAGATTGCAGTTATGACGCGTTCAATCAGGCACTGCGTGTTGGTGTGGCCGCTCCGTTCTATCTGGCTCAGCTGTTCAGGCCATTTTTCGCGCCGGGAGGGGCTATTGTCAATATCTCATCATCAAGGGACAGGATGAGTCAGCCTGAAACCGAAAGTTATTCAGCGGCCAAAGGCGGCCTTTCATCACTGACGCATGCGCTGGCCGTTACGCTGGCCGGACAGGTCCGGGTCAATTCCATCTCGCCCGGCTGGATTGATACGCAAGCGCGGGGGTATAAGGGGGCGGACGCGATACAGCATCCGGTTCATCGCGTTGGCCGACCGTCCGACATTGCCCAGATGGTCCTATTTCTCTGTTCGGATCAGGCCGGGTTTATCACCGGTGAGAATATCTGTATAGACGGCGGCATGACCCATCAGATGATTTACCATGATGATTTCGGCTGGCATTATCAGCCGGAAACGGAAACATCATCGAGTTGAATGCAAAAATGAAAGAAAAGACACCAATTCCTGCAAATTGATGTGTTTTTGTTTTGACAGATGCGGCAGAACCCGTTATGCTATACCCCAACGATGGCCGTGCCATGATTCTGATTCCCGCGGAGTGACTGAAGATGCCTGAGATCAGACCCATTGAAGCGAATGAACTGCCGGATTGCCTTCATGTGATTCGAACCAGTTTCGGAACGGTTGCGGATATGCTGAAGCTGACAAAAGAACGCTGTCCGAGACATCCTGCTTTTATGAATCTGAGTCTTTTAGAGAAGCGGCTGGCCGAAGGCTGGCAGATGTTTGGTTTGTTTGAGAACCATACCCTGATTGGCTATTATTCCCTGTCAAAAGGGGAGGACGGGGCGGCCGCGCTGCATAACCTCTCCATTTTGCCGGACTGCCGTGAGTCCGGATATGGGCGGATGCTTCTTGAGTTCTGTGCAGCTCAAGCGAAAGCGGCCGGTTATGAGAAAATTACTCTGGAAATCATTGAAGAAAATCGTCCGCTTAAGGCCTGGTATCTCCGACAGGGCTACCGCCATTTGAAGACGCTGTCGCTGCCTGCCTGTCCGTTTACGATCGGGTTTATGGAAAAAGATCTTTGAACGGTGAGTGTTGAGTGTGATGCTGAATCATCAAGAGCCAACAATCAATCGCTGGCATTATGTCCTGTCAGGACTCGTGATCATGCTGCTGCTGGGTACCGTATACTCATACAGTGTGTTCAGAGAGGCGCTTGAGCAGACTCTGTCAATCGGTGCCGCGGCCAGCGGACTGCCCTATATGGTTTCATTGGCCAGCTATGCGCTGGCTATGTTTTTCACCGGGCGCTGGATGGATCGTTTTCCGGCCTTCTTTTGGATCTGTTTGCCAGTTATCGACTTTTGTTTATCTTTATCATAGGGCTTGGAGTGGCAGGCCTGTTGTTGACCTGGCTGTTGTCGGAGCGCACCGAGGCGGCACCGTCGTGAATCATCAAAAAACACGCCGCGCGGCCGCGCGGCGTGTTTTTATTGACAATGATCGGTTGTCGCCCAACCTCAAGCGGTATAGTCTCCCGGTTTGATCTGATCGCCGAACTGATCTCTGGCGGCCTTGATTCTGGCGATCGCCGCGTCCCAGTACTCGAAAATCTCAGCGGGTGTGTTCGGATCCATTTTGGTATAGAACGCTTTGGTTCGTTCCAGCTTCTCGATCCATTTTGTACAGCGGAAGGTGAAGAGATAGGTGTAGTCGGCTTCGGTAAAGTCCTCATCCAGATGCAGTTTGAACAGCTTGACCAGATCCTGGTACTTCGGAATTTTACCTGTTGGAGTATCATAGGCATCATATTCGCCGTGAATTCGCCCGTCAGCCCAATGCAGCCAGACTTTTTTGGCCAGCTTGCTGGTCATGAACTGTCCGTCGGCACCGCGCATGAAATAGTTGTTGCTGAAAATTCGCGGTGTGTCACTGACATTTTCCCCGAACCGGATGTTATTCATGGTGTATTCACCCAGCGGATAGGAGACGAAGTCCATGTTGGCCATCGGGCTGGCGTTGCGAACGCCTTCCGCGCCGAGGGTCGCGCTGGTAGTTTCGGATTCGAGCGTGGCCGCTTTGAGGAGAATACCGTCTTTCCAGTTGGGGGATTCCTCAACCGGAACCGTGGTATCGCTGTCTCTTCCGCCATAAAGAATGCCATCAACTTTGACACCGTTCTTCGCTTCAAAGCCTTCTTTATCGATATTAGCAAGATAGTCTAGCCGCATGGTATAGCGGGCATTGCCATGGGCGATATCAACCGCATTGCCTTGAGCATCGTTGACGCCTTCGTGCCATTGTCCAAAATGATTGCGCCCTTCAGACGGCGCGTCGACACCCATCCCGAGCCAGTATGGTTTCCTGTCGGGTCCCATGAGGACATTGGAGAAAATCACTTCCTGATTCTTCATCAGGTTCTCGAATATGACCGGGTCATCTTTCGCGTTGACATCTTTGATAATACCGAACATGCCGGCTTCTACGTTAACTGCACGGAATTCACCGTCGATATTGCGGAAATAAGCGATATCATCGCCGACAATCTGTTCGCCGGGGATCATCGCGGTGGATGTTTTGCCACAGGCTGACGGATAGGCACCGCAGAAATAGGTTTTACGGTTTTTCTCTTCGTCAACCGCGGCCATGATGAACATGTGCTCACACAGCCAGTCTTCCTGACCGGATTTTTTGATGGCCAGCCGCATGGAATGTTTTTTCAGGCCGATGGAGTTGACGGCATACTGGTTGTTCATGGAGTAGACAATGTTGTTCTGGGTATCCATGTAGATC
>RZZF01000426.1 GCA_009929975.1 Clostridia bacterium | reverse complement strand
GATCAAAGAGATCCTGCTCAGCCTGCCGATAGATGAAATGGAAAGCCAGGTGATCCGCCGTGAATTTCCACTGCCATCCGCTTATGAGGTGAGCCCCGGTGACATTCCTTCAATGCCTGAGATTATTCAGCAGCTGCTGGCTGAAAATGAAGCTGATTGGAATCAGGACGATTTCTCCCGGCCGCTTCGTCTGATCTGGCCTGAACACGATCCGTTGAGACATGAACTGGCCGAACTGATTGGTATCCAGCTTGATCTGGCCGGAATCAACTGGGAAGGGCAGCCGCTCAGCGCAGATGAGTTCAACAGTGCCTGGATCAGTGAACGCTACGAGATCGCGCTGGTGGCAGCCCGCCTGCCGCTGCAGTTTGATCCGTCCTGGCTTTATCTTCATGGCGGCCGGCCGGAGATGACCGGATCTGAGCCCGGCTCAGCCCCGTCATCTGGTATCGCCGGATTTGATGAATGGCTGGCTTTACTCGAAACCGTCTGGCATCAGCGCTCTCCCGAGAGCCGTATGGCTGATCGTGAACAGGGGCTGCTGCTGCATCATCTCTCGGTCCGCTCAGCCTGGCAGCCACTGCTGATCCGTGAACAGGCGCTGCTGGCCGGTGACCGTGTCATTGGCAGCAGCCGGCCGAATGTCTATCATCCTTATGAAGGAATTGAGGAGTTATGGGTATGGTCTTAAGCTTTGTCATCGTCCTCCTGATCGCGGCTGATCAGATCATCAAATCGGTCGTGAATCGACAGATCCTGCCGGATCAGCATATTCCGGTCATCGAAGATTTCTTTTATCTGGTCAACCGCAAGAACAGCGGCGCGGCCTGGAGTTTTCTTGCCGGCGCGGCCTGGGGAATCTACGTTCTGGCGGCCGTTTCCGCCCTGGTTACGGTTGTGCTGCTGATCGCGCTGTTCAGGACCAGCCACACCGGCCTTCGGGTCGCCCTGACCATGATCACGGCCGGCAGTGTCGGCAACCTGATCGACCGTATACGTCTCAAAGCCGTCACGGATTATCTGGATTTTCATTTTGGCCGCTATATTTTTCCGACATTTAATCTCGCCGACATGCTGATTGTATGTGGTACAATTCTCTTGATGATCTTCGTCTTGATCGATCAGACACTGCTGGATCAGCCACTGCTGCCTTGGCAGAAACGAAGGGATATGACAGATCATGAGAGCTGAACACATAACAACGACAGAAAACTGGGATCGGCTCGACCGTTTTCTCAGTCATCATTTCACCGATAAATCGCGGACCTATCT
>RZZF01000425.1 GCA_009929975.1 Clostridia bacterium | reverse complement strand
CCACGATTCCACTGGGTATCTACTGGAATCTGCCGCCGCTTCAAGTCATGCTGCTGGCTCTGATCGGAAGTTATCTGCCGGTTCCGTTTCTGCTGCTGTTTTTCCGAAAAGCATTGAACTGGCTGCGCACTTTCCCGAAATTAAGCCGACTGACCGGTTTCATCGACCAGAAAGTACAAAAAAATGTGCACCGATTTGAAAAATCAAGTGAACTGGCGCTGATCATCTTCGTCGCCATCCCATTACCGGGAACCGGCTTATGGACCGGCAGCGCTGTTGCTTCATTTCTTGGTTTCAATCTGAAAAAATCACTGGTCTGCATCATGCTCGGCGGCATCATCTCCGCTGTCGCGCTGACCTTATTGTCGGTCTTTGTCAAAAGCGGCATTGCCCTGTTCTAGCACTCGCTGACTGTCCAGAACCAGTTGTGAATACCACTGTTCAAAAACGACATCGTTGACATAGCGGTCATAAATAAGGTCAGACCGATTCGCGTTTCCGGCAAGATCCTGCTGGAATCGGATCATGGCCTGGTCAGTCAATGACTGAAGCGATTCACTGAGCAGGTCACGCAGCGCGTAACTGCCCGGGAAAGCCGGTGCCGCGTACATTTCATAACTGTCCATCTGCTTGAAGAACGCCTGCAGGCTGAGGGATATTCCAGGCTGCTGACGATATTCCGCAGCTTCTGACAAAAGATAATCCTGCAGAAGCTGACTTTGCAGTGCCGGACGTGTCACCGGTAAATATCCGGCTGGAATACTGAATGTGATGTTCTGCTCCGGTCTTGTCAGCCATTGCATCAGAATGGCTGACGCGATTTCCCGGTCATCATCTGAACGGGCGATCGCCAGATTGGCGCCCTGCTGGACGCAGACCGGCTGTCCGTCACGGAAAACCGGATAGGGTAAAATCGCCAAGTCAGCAGAACGGGTGGTACCGTCCTCTTCAACAATCACCGGGCTGAGATAGGGACCGGCGGATGTTGAAACGACCGCGGCCGTCAAAAGACCGGCCTTGAGATCATCAGAGCGGAATCGGCTGTAAGCGGCAAACCGGCCATCGATCATGCTGCCATAATAGACTTTCCATATCTGGTATAACGCTTCCCGGTCAAAATCAATCTGCCCGCTGCCATCTTTGCGCTGGAGTAATTCAATTCCCTGCTGACGACTGCCGGTCATGATGAAGTTAGCCAGAGAATCAAATCCGAATAGCGGCTTGCCGTCTGTCCAGCGATGATAGGCCTCCGCGGTCGACATGATGGATTCCCAGG
>RZZF01000110.1 GCA_009929975.1 Clostridia bacterium | reverse complement strand
AGGAAAAAAGATATACAGCCAGTGCCGGCGCGAACATCAGGAGCAATACCACCAGCATTTTCAGTGCCAGCACCAGGACTTTTTTCGGCTGTTTCCACCAGCGTTCCTCGCTGAGAAACGCGATCGGGAACATGAAGATCTGGATGACGGGAATGAGGGCAAGCATCAGCGTGGCCAGAAATGACAGAATGCCCTGCCGTGTGAATGGCCGGATCAAGCCGAACAGAAGATGATAACCATGCGATGATTTCTGCTGCATAATCCACCTCCTTAGGATGCGGGCCTGAGCGTGATCCGCAGTTCAGACGCGAAGAACATCCCGTCAAGCGTCTGACCGGTCATCGAAGAGATCACGTAGAGGCTGCCATCATCGAGAAAGTGGGCACTTTCCAACTGGGTAAACGTCAGACCGATCTCATCAACGGTCTCCGTATACTCATCGACCGAGATACCATTTTCGATCTGAAGGTGGTAGAGGTTGAACATATTGCCGTCACTGCCGACTATTTCAGTCGGCATCTGATCGGAGTAGACATCCAGTCCTTCTCCAAGCGTCGCCGTGCAGTCGATGGTTGTACCATCGAGGCTCTTGAGGAATTCTGCTTCCTCCGTATCTCCTGACAACTGACCGAGAAGATCCATATTTTCACTGTTGAATGTCACGGTTCCGGTATAGTTCCCCTGATAAGTTTCGAGTGATGCCGTGGGATTGACCCGGCTGATCACATCGTCAGGTATTATTCCATAGGCTTGATTGACCTGCGGAGCCGTTGTCTCGCCGGCGGCTGCTTCCGTCGTCTTCGTATCGTTTTCTGTTGTATTTGTGTCAGCATTCAGGCCAAGGACTGAGTAATCTTCTTTCGAGGGCAGCAGAAAAATACCGACCAGCAGAATGGCGGCCACGACCAGGGCGAAAACGCCGACAATCAGGCCGGTGGCCTTTGCGCTGCTGACGGGGCGGGTTCCGTATCCAGTCTGAGTCGGATATGAAGCCGGCTGGTAGGGGGGGTGCTGATACTGCGGCGGAGCGTAAACCGGAGCTGCATACGGCTGTTGCGCAGCCGGCTGCGCTGGTGGTGCGTAAGGAACGCTGTTCGGCTGAGTAGCTGCAGGTTCAGACATGGGCGAACCGCATTGCTGACAAAAGGCGTTGCCTGTTGCGTTTTCAGCGCCGCAATTGCGGCAGAAGCGAGGATTCATTGCTCAGTACCCCTCTCCATAATATCATTGCGTTTCTGATGGTATGATCAACTGTTGGTTCAATGGTTGAAGCTGGATCGGCTGACGTCTTTATTACCCTTATCGTATCACAAAGCTAAATCAAAACAACAGCTTTCACCGTCATTTGCGCTCTGTCGTCATTTGATGGTATAAATAGCAGATAACATATGGTTCTGATCATCGTGGAGCAGAAGACAGGAGTGGCATATGGACTATCTTGTACAATTCCAAATCAATGTACTGAGTCTTTTGATTCTTCTGCTTCTTTATCTGTTTGTCCGCCTGTCAAAAATCAAAACATTCAGTCAGAGACTGATCCGCCTGATCATCGCGTCAACCGCCGTCGCGATTGTTGTTGAACCGTTGACCTGGATTTTTGACGGCATGACATTCCGCGGCGCGTTTTTTCTGGAGTACAGTACGAATTTCATTCTTTTTCTGATCGGTCCTGTGATCGGCGGCCTGCTGTTTTCCTATGTTGATTTTCGAATCAACAGAGATCCCGATCGTGTGGTGCGTCGACTGTATTACCAGCACATCAGCCTGCTGACGCTGTCGATTCTAATCGTCAATTTCTTTTATCCGGTCTATTTCAAGATCAACCGCGTCACCAACCATTTCAGCAGCGGTGACCTGAAGTCTTTCCACTATGCCGCACTCGCGGGACTTTATCTCTGTCTGCTTTTTTTCATCCTCAGACACCGGCACCGGATTGACATGAAAGAAGCGATGATTTTCGTCCTCTGTTTCTTACTGCCGATCATCGGGATGGTGGTCCAGTTATTCGATTCGAAACTTCATTTCTCCTGGACATCGATTGTATTGGGCCTTCTGGCCATCTATATTTTTCTGGAAACGAGTCCGACAGAAGAAGATTTCCTGACGAAATCCTACAATAGAAAAAGTTACGAATCACACCTGCTTCATCTGATGCAAAGCGGTCGGCCATTTGGCATCATCATCTTTGACCTGAATTATTTCAAAGAAATTAATGATCATTACGGCCACAAAAAAGGCGATGATATTCTGATAACCTTCGCACAGATGCTTAAGACCGCATTCGGCCGGGATGGCCTGGTTGCGCGGCTGGGTGGCGATGAATTTTCTGTCGTTGTCAACCAGCAGCATTCGGATGTCAGCCACTACATCGATACGCTGTCCCGGGATCTGTCACACCATTCTGATCCACTGATTAAAGGGCTCAGTTTCAGTTATGGTTATCAACCGTACGCTGAGCCGATGACGATAGATGAGCTTTACAACGCAGCCGACCATCAGATGTACTTGCATAAGCGCAGCATAAAAAAGCTCCACACCGAAGTGCAGAGCCTGGATTGATGGACAGAGGTCAGAGGTCAAGTGATGACCTGACGGAGATCAGAACAGCCCTTTGATTTTGTCAACCAGACCGCCGGCTTTATCCGCGGTCAGCTTCGCCTTGATTCCGTCAACCAGTGATTCAATCTTGTCATCCGGTAAATCGACACCCAAAACGGATTCAACCGCCTTAACCGGATCATCTTTGAATTTCGCGGCAAAATCCTTGTCATTGCGAACTTTTGCGACAATTTCTTCGATTTTTTCTTTAATATCCATATCGTTTCCACCTTTCATCGACAGTTTCCTGTCATTGCCTTAACATTATAATCAGTATAGCACTTTCCTGAACAGCGCAATGTCATCATGTTACACAGGAAAGGAAGGACCAATCTGGTGGATAGCGGTCGAGGCGATCAGATGTCAATTCCAATAAACTGGCGGATCAGAATACCGATCAGAAATGAGAGTGCCGCGACTCCGAGTGAAATGGCCGACATTTCAAGAAAACGACGTTTGAACGGCTCATCTTTGGCGATAGAAACATAGAAATTGAACATGAAGATGACCAGAACCGCGATCAGCAGTGTCACCGCGAGACAGATAAATGGGTTCGACAGCAGCAAAAACGGCAGGATAAGAAGAATGACAGTCACGACATAAGAGATGCCGGTGTACACGGCGGAACGAAGCGCGTTGCTGTCGTCGTCCTGACGTGACGAAAGGTATTCGCTGGCCGCCATCGAAAATGACGCGCTGATTCCGGTAATCAGGCCGGTCAGGGCGATCAGCCGGGTGTTCTGAAAGGCGAACGTGTAGCCGGCCAGAGCACCGGTGAGTTCGACCAGTGCGTCATTAAGCCCAAGCACAATCGAGCCTGTGTATTGCAGATGTTCCTCTTCAATCATATTAATCAGTTCAGTTTCATGCCGTTCTTCGTCCGCGATGATGTCGTCCAGACCGCTGACGCTGTCCGCCAGTTCGTCGTACGCGGCAATTGCCTCATTTTCCGATTTTTCCAGCAGCTTGATACCGAATGTCAACCCCAGGATGCGAATCATCCAGTAGAAGATGAATATCTTGAACTTTTGCGGACGGGTAGCGACACCGGTGATCGATCGGAGTCGCCTGAAATGCTTCATTTCATCATCGGAAATGGCCAGAAGAATTTTCTGGTTGTGCGGGTCTCTCATTGTCCGGGCCACTTTGCGATACAGATGGAAGGCGGTTATTTCATCACGCTGATCAGCGATCAGCTGGCTGCGAATGGTGTTGTCGGCGGTTGGATCGACGGTTTCCTCGAACACCTCGTCTCATTCACTTGGACATTTCAAACCAGTATGAACATAATTATATCAGATAATTCAGCTGGTGATGACCCTCAACCACTGTTGAGGCAGACAAAATAAAGCAGCGTTTCAGGCCGTTTCATTCGATGATTGACTGAATAACTGCCATCACAGGTCCTGATCTTTGGCAAACCTGCTGAAATGTACAAATTATCATTCGGCTGTTTGCCAAGGTCTGATGACCGTGATATAATTCAAGACTGACATGAGCGACGATCAACAGGTTCGTTGCTCATTTTGTTTCTCAGATCTGGTCTCGTCTGGTGTTCCGGCAGGATCAGTCAATCGGCAAAATGGCTTCGTGCCATTGAGGCTGAAGAAAAGGAAAGGTGATCACTTGAGATTAGTCATAGCAGTTTTATCTGTGGCGGTTCTTCTTGTCGGCGCTGGTGTTCTCGAAATACCCGCCCAGGATACCGGTGCAGCCACTGCGGAAATCATGTCGTCGGACGACGAAGATCCGCCATCGACAGGCGCAGAGGTGGCTGAGCCGGCTGCTTCTGCGCTGAAACAAGAGGAAACGGCATTTCCAATCATGGAAAAAGTCTCTGCCATTGAAACCCTGTCCGGTATCAGCCGGCAGAGTAAGGCGACATCAGTCGCTGCTGAAGTCATCAATGAAAATGACCAGACCGGATCAGGCGATCGTCCTGCAGGTATGACCCGCAGTGATGAAGTCCGCACATCCATCGCTGAGGCGGAAGCCATCGCACTGGCTGAAGCGCAGGCCGCGGAAGCTGCCAGACTGGCAGAGGAAGAAGCTGCCGCCGAGCGCAAAGCGCAAAAGGAAGCCGAGGCTAAGCGTAAAGCAGAAAAAGAAGCTGAAGCCAGACGCCAGGCAGAGAAAGAGGCCGAAGCCAAACGTCAGTCCGAGCAGCAAGCCTCGCAGACTGGAGGCAGCCGGGTCGTAAAAGCCAAAGTCACGGCCTATGCGCCATTTGATAATCAGAGTGGCATCTGTTCTGATGGCAATCCGGCTTCAACCAGTACCGGACAGCGACCGGGACCGACGATTGTCGCGGTTGATCCAAAGAAGATTCCCTACGGAACAAAACTGAAGATACAGGGATTTGACCGCGTCTTTGTCGCGGGAGACACAGGGGGTGCTTTGCGGCGCTATGATGGGTATGCCATCGATGTGTTTTTCGAATCACATGCACAGGCGATGCGCTTCGGAGTTCAATATCTGCAGGTCGAAATCATCGGCTGACAGCCCTGAATCCGTTCGATAAAAGACTGCTCTGAAACAATCATTTCAGAGCAGTTTTTCATGTCAGCTGCCGACGATAGACATAATAGGCAGCACCGCGCAGAAAATCCCGATCGCGATTCAGCCCTGAATAGCGGATCTCCAGATTGCTCCGTGCCTTGAACAGGGGGGAGGAGTACACCGCCTGGTGCAGCTGGTCGATAAAATACCGGCCGGCCTGCTGATAAGTCCCCTGAATGATGATCAGCTGCGGGTCGTTTTGCACAATGATGCCACGTATGAGAATCGCGAACCAGTACACTGCCTCATCAACGATCCGGCAGGCCTGGGGGTCACCTTGATTGGCCTTGTCAAAGACCTGGATGATCTGATGATTCACATGGCCGGATTGACCGGCCGCTGATTTTTCAGCTACAGGCGATGGCGCAGATGCCAGCAGACGTTCCGGGTTGACCATGACTTCAAAACAGCCATGGCCGCCGCAGATACATTGAATGCCGTTGTGAGGATCCACGGTCGTATGGCCGAATTCTCCGACGAAACCGCTGCTGCCGTGAATCAGGGCATGATCACGCAGAACACAGCCGCCGGTATGAATACCGGCGCTGATGGTAACGATGGATGAGACGGAGCGATTGCCCGGATCAAGCAGTTCGGCAAATCCGAAAAACGCGGCGTCATTTTCCAAATATACAGGTATATCCAAAGACAGGGCCTCACGCAGGTCACGGACGATCGGACGCTGGTCCGGCCAGGCTTGCGAGTGAACGGCATGACAGACCATTCCCTGTTCTGAATCAACGATACCGGCGATGGCGAGGACAATACCGGCCAGATGCTCTGGCTTGAGATGCCGCTTCCACATCAGCCGCAAAATGCTGTCGGACAACAGGGCGATGACATCTTCATACGTCTTTTTGTGAAAGTCCGGTATGACCTGATGCCGCTCCAGTGGCTTTCCATGCAAGTCTGTCAAAGTCAGCCAGCCGTTGTACATCACCAGAAGACTGGCCCGGTCGTCGCGGTAGGTGTAGAGTTCCGGACGTTTCCCGCCTTCCTCGGTCGAATCACCTTTTCCCGCTGAGCAGATCAACTCTTCCTCGATAAAATCATTGATAATTTTCATGATGGTTGTTTTGCTCAGACCGGTGCGTGCGACCAGTTCACTGACCGGTAAAATCCCGTTCTCATAAAACAAAGAAAGAATAAGCCGACGGTTATGACTGCGGATGTAGCGCGGTTTGCGACTTTTGTTATTC
>RZZF01000424.1 GCA_009929975.1 Clostridia bacterium | reverse complement strand
GCGAGATGGTCGTGAAAACAACAACAACCATCTGCAGTGCGGTAAGCCAATGTGAGCAGAATGTTCGATATGAAGCTGGAGAGGGTTGACTGGGTGAATCCATGATGAAAAGTGTCGTGATAACCGGCAGTACACGGGGGATCGGCCTGGCCATGGCTGTGGAGTTTTTGCGGGCGGGATGCCAGGTGACGCTGTCCGGCCGGGGTGAGACACTGCCGGAAGAGGCTGCCGCGCAGCTGGCCGATCACCAGACGCGATATTTCTATGTCCAATGCGATGTCCAGTACAAAGAAAGTCTGCAAAATCTGTGGGACATGGCCGTGGCCAGATGGCAGCGGATTGATCTGTGGATCAATAACGCCGGGCAGAACGCGCCATATGCCTGTGTCTGGGATACGGACGAAATGATGACCGGGCATGTGATCAGCACCAATCTGACCGGGATGATCTACGGATCGCAGGTCGCGGCCGCGGCAATGATCAAGCAGGGATACGGCGCGATCTACAGCATGGAGGGTCTGGGTTCCAACAACATGATCCAACTCAAGACAGTGCTGTACGGCACGACGAAACATGCCCTGACTTATTTCATGAGAGGCCTGGCCAGAGAACTTGAGGGAAGCGGCGTCATCGCCGGTCGCCTGTCACCTGGCATGATGCTGACCGACTTCATCACCCGGTCGCCGGACGGTCGCCCGTCTGAGGTGGTCTCGGACCGGAAATTCAAAAAAGTCTTCAATATCCTGGCCGATCGGCCGGAGACGGTCGCGGCGTTCTTCATTCCCCGGATCCTGCGCAATACGAAAAACGATCACCAGATCATCTGGCTGACAAAATCCAAAGCCGCCTGGCGGTTCATGACCGCCAGGCGACGCAGGGACCGACTGATCTGACCGGCAGGGATCGCTCTATGCCGTCAGATTTCTTCAGTTTATTCCACAGCGGAAAATGAGCAGTTCATTGGGTTTGACCTCGAATATGGTACGGCCGTCTTTTTGCTCCAAGCGAAGGTCCGCGTCCCTTTCCAGTATATTGACGGCCCGGATCTGATCCAGGTCCTTGACCGACAGCCAGGCCTGCCCGGCTTTGCCGTCCGCTTCATAAACATGGAGCACCAGATCCTGTCCGTCTTCCGACCGTTTCATGCCCGACAGCACCAGATTGCGGCTCAATTCAAGGAATGAGCGGCGCAGTGGCAGTGATCCCGGGTGGGATGTGTTGGTGATGTGCTGCAGCGGATATCTGAACTGGTGATCCATCTGGTGGTATTGGTCCGTGTGGCATAGAC
>RZZF01000109.1 GCA_009929975.1 Clostridia bacterium | reverse complement strand
CCAACCGCCGTCATCTGATCCGTGAAACTTGGCAGGATCGAACAGATCAGCAAAGCAATGATGTGTTCCATTCTGATACAGTCGAAGAGAAGATCGCTCTGGTCAGCCGATTCGGTGTGACGATCTATTTTCCCCGGCCTTCTGACCAGGAGTATCTGGACATCGTCCGCGGTCTGGCCGCCCGGTATCCGGATATGATAATACCTGAAGAAGAGTTGTTGGAAAAAGCAAAGAAATGGGGCCAATGGCATGGCCGGATTTCGGGTCGCCGGGCTCATCAGTTCATCAACGATCTGCGCGGGCAGGAAGACGAAGCAGAATAAAACCGCATCGTCTCTTCCCTGCGCTCCGCTAAACACGCAGGACAGTCGGAACTGCCCGTTTGATTTCTTTCTTTTCACGATACATCGCTTCGTCCGCGAGTTTCAGGTAATAGTCAACGGTGGTATCTTCGGCATCATGGATCTCAACAACCCCATGACTGACACTGATAAGATAGGGCCGTCCGTCATCCCGGTTTATCTGATCAAAATACCATTGTATCCGCTGCCAGATCTGCTCAGCCTCTGACTGGGTGGCCTTATGGAGAATGACAACAAACTCATCACCGCCGAATCGCGCGATATAGTCGTCGTGACGGATGTGCCGCCGGATACCTGACGCGATTGTCTGAAGCAGCTCATCACCGCTTTCATGACCAAGATGGTCATTGATGTCCTTCAGTCCATTGGCATCAACGAAAACGAGGCATAAGGTCTCATCTCGCAGTTTGGCACGTCGGATACTCTGCTGGATCCTGTCGAACCCGGAACGACGGTTAAAGGTACTGGTCAATTCATCAATGCGGGCTGCCTGTATTTCGACCTGTTGGCGTTCGATGATCTTCTGCATGTACTGGACCAGTTCCCGGCGATAATGCTTCAGAACGATATTGGTGAACGCGATGATCAGGATAAAAATCAGGCTCAACGTCACCAGATTGGTCAGAATTGCTGTGATCAGCGGTCGATACAACACATCACGCTGGAAGCGAATGAGCAGTGATGTGTCTCCATCGTCGGCCAGAATAGCGAACAGAACATCATCACTCGCCGCGGTGACCTGTCCGTCGTCCAGTCCGGACAGATGACTGAATGGGTCCGGCAGCTGTTCAGTCGGGATCAACTGTACATTGAGATGGTCCCGGTTCATCTCCTGAAGAATTGTCTCAAGACTGAAAACCAGCGTGTCGACCGCCAATGTCTTTTCATTGTTCAGGACAGGAGAAAAAACGATCAGATACCAACCGTGATCAGCCTGAATGAGTCTGTGAACCGGGGCGATGCGGACATCTGCCGCCAAAGGCAGATCAGATGGTTTCAGACCGTATTCAACAACGGTCGCGCCATCGGTCTGCCGTTCAGCATAGATGATCTGACTGAATGGACGTATCCCGCTTAAAAATGCCGCCTCGCTGCGGCTGCTCAGTTCCGGCAAATCAATCGCGTCCTGATGATAGTCGATGAGTGCGTCCCGAATATAGCTGCGGGTCGAAAGCGCTAACGAAATATCAACACTGTTACCGATATACTGTTCCAGCATTAATTGCTTGCTGCGCCCGCTGATCGCGAACGTTTCATTCAGACTGTCCCTGAGTCGGATGTAATTAGGCCAGTAAATTGTCAGTATCATCAACGTCATGACGACAATGAACAGCAACAGCATGATGGACCGAACTTTTCTGATGAATAGGTCCAATCAAATCACCTGCGCCTCCAGCCGTAGCATGGTTCATATCATATCAATATATTATGAATACTATAGCATATGCATCGCTTCAGCGAAACCATACTTTGATAAAAAATAAAAGCAGAAGCGCAAAAGCACCGAACACAATCAATCCGAACAGCAGATATGAGCTGACCATGCCCCAGATCACGCTGCGGCGTTCTGAACGGGTCAGCCGGATTGTTTCCTCTTTTTTCGGGTATTGACCGAATTCATCTTTCAACTTACGCCGCGGCGCTTTGCGCAGAGCCGAACGCGGCATCCCGTCAACATCCATATTGGCGATGACACGCTGATCATCATAAAACTCAGTTGTTTTCTGCTTTTTCTTTTTCATGGTTTGCTTAGTTATTCCTGCGGATACAAATGACAGGCAACCTGATGCTCATCCTCATAAGCTTTGAAAACCGGCTCACGCTCAGCGCAGATCGGCATCGCATGCTGGCACCGTGTACGGAATTTACAGCCTGATGGCGGATTGGCCGGACTGGGAATATCGCCTGTGAGGATGATTCGGTTCATCTTGATATCAGGATCGGAGACCGGCACCGCTGATAAAAGCGCTTTTGTATAGGGATGCATCGGATTGGCAAAGATCTTCTTCTTTTCGCCCATTTCCACGATACTTCCCAGATACATGACCGCGATCGTATCCGATATATGTTCGACCACGGAAAGGTCATGCGAGATGAACAGATACGTATAGCCGAACTGATCCTGGAGGTCTTTCATCAGATTGATGATCTGGGCCTGGATGGAAACATCCAGAGCACTCAGCGGCTCATCACATATGATGAATTTGGGGTTCAGGGCAACCGCGCGGGCAATGCTGATCCGCTGGCGCTGTCCACCGGAAAACTCATGGGGATAGCGGTAAAAATACTGAGGCTGCAAGCCGCAGTCACGCATGACCTTGAGGATATACGAGCGATACTGTGATTTTGGAACAATTTTATGTTCCTTGACCGCTTCACCAATGATTTCCCCGACCGGCAGCCGTGGGGAAAGACTGGAAAATGGATCCTGAAAGATCATCTGGATCTGCGGGCGCAGACGACGAAGCTCTCTGCCGGACAATTTGGATAAATCACGGCCTTCAAATTTCACTTCACCGCCGGTGATCTCATGCAGGCGCAAAATTGTTCGTCCTACCGTTGTTTTGCCACAGCCGGATTCACCGACCAGACCCATGGTCGTTCCCTGCTTGATGGAAAAGGAAACGCCATCAACGGCCTTGACATACGACTTGCGCTTACCGATCGCCATACCACGGATCGGATAGAATTTTTTCAGATTATTGACTTCAAGTATATTATTCGTATTATCCATGATTGATTATTCCTGCTCCTCTTCAATATTCGCACCGAGCGCTTCAAAGAAAACAGCATCCTTATCATCTGTGTACAAGTGACAGGCCGCGAAATGTGTCTCACTGAACTGAATCATTCCGGGATATTCTTTTGAACAGATGTCCATCGCCTTGTCACAACGATTATAAAAATAGCAGTTTGATGGCATATTGATCGGGTTTGGTACCTGACCTGGAATACTGTACAGTCGTTCAACCATATTGTCCACATTCGGTTTGGAACGCATCAGACCAACCGTATAAGGATGTTTCGGTTCGTGGAAGATCTCATGAACCGTCCCCTGCTCAATGATTTTCCCGGCGTACATGACCACAACAAAATCAGCCATTTCCGCGATCACACCGAGGTCATGCGTTATCAGCATGATACTGCCGTTAATCCGGTCCTTGACATCGCGCAGCAATTCTAGGATCTGTGCCTGTATTGTGACATCCAGAGCCGTTGTCGGCTCATCAGCGATAATCAGGCGGGGATCGCAGGACAACGCCATGGCAATCATGACACGCTGCCGCATGCCGCCGGAAAGCTCATGAGGATAGCTGTTGTAAACATTTTCCGCCATCGCAATACCGACCAGATTGAGCATTTCAATCGAACGAGCTTTCGCTGACGCGTCGGTCGCGCCTGCAACATGCAGCATAACGACTTCATCCATCTGGTCGCCGATCTTAAATACCGGATTCAGACTGGTCATCGGCTCCTGGAAGATCATGGCCAGGTCCTTGCCGCGGATCTTAAGCATTTCTGACATCGGCATTTTGCTGATATCATAAGCCTTGCCGTCTTCCGCCTGATAGCGGATGCTGCCGCTGACAATCTGTCCATGCGGTGCTTGAACCAATTGCATCAGGGAGAGACTGGTGACGGATTTTCCACAACCCGACTCACCAACAACGCCGACAATTTTTCCTTTCGGGATATCGAATGTCACGCCGTTAACCGCCTTAACGGTTCCGACATCGGTATAGAAATAAGTATGGAGATCGTCAAACTCAACGACATTATCCGGATCGCGCATGGACGTCAGATACACCGACTCATCCACCGTACGGCGGCGATTTTTTTCGTACTCACGGAAAATCTTTTTGTTTTCCGCACTGATCCGCCGCTCCTCTTTCAAGGTCAGATACTCTGACTGATCGACACCTTCTATTTTCTTGGGCTTGAATTTATCAAAAATACCCATTACTTCACCTCTTCATTCTGGGATCAAACGCGTCTCTGAGACCGTCGCCGATAAAGCTGAAGCCTAATACAGTGACGATAATCAGGACACCCGCCGGTACCCACATATTTGGATAGTTCGCCAATATCTCCTGGCCGCGTGAGGGATCCGCCAGGGCGATCATGGAGCCCCAGGCGGCTCTGGGAAACGGAACGCCCAGACCAAGATACGACAAGGTTGATTCGTAAAGGATGATACCACCGAGGCCGAGTGTCATGCTGACAATCAGCTGAGGCATTGTATTGGGAATCAGGTGCTTGAAAATTTTCTTAAACGGCCTGATGCCGGTCGTGGTCGCGGCCATCATGTACTCCTGCTCACGCAGCATGAGAATCTGGCCGCGGACGATGCGCGCGACACCGGTCCAGCCCATCAGAGTCAGGAACGCCATCAGATAATAGATGCGGTGTTCAGCTGGAATCGATTCGATCGAACTGATCGTCGCCGACAGAACTAGCAGAATCGGCAGTCCGGGCAAGCAGGCAAAAATATCAACGACACGCATGACCGTCTGATCCACCCATTTGCCGAAATAACCGGCCAGGCCCCCCAGCACGACACCGATGATCGTTTCAAGGAAAATAACGATAAATGAGATGATCAGCGAGATACGGCCCCCATACATCAGACGGGTAAAAACATCAAAGCCTGAGGTATCGGTTCCCAGCCAGTGATCACCTGACGGCGGTGCCTTGAAGCTGATGACGGTCACTGACTTGTCAAAGTAATCATAGGATCGACCATCCGGGGCTGGAAAATCTGCTGTTGTCACCATGTCCGATGTGCGCTCGACTTTGAACACCTGGGTTTCGTTGTAACCCCAGGTCAGATCAATAATCAATGGTCCGATGAAGGAGAACGCGAACACGAAAATAATCATGAATAAACCGATGACGGACAGTTTACTGCGGAAGAACCGTTTCGCGACCATCCGTCCGGGAGAGATGACCCGGAAATTCTGTTCAAAAATAGTCTCAACACCGGACGCGTCGGTATAACTGTTATTATGTTCATTACTCGTATCCACTTGATTTTTCAATTCTGTCTCTTTCTGCTTGTTCATTATTGCGGCCCCCCTTACGACAGTTTGACGCGCGGATCGACCACCATGTACATGAGGTCAGAGATCAGCATGCCAGCGACGGTCAGAATGGCCAGAAACATATTATAGCCCATGATAAAGGGTATATCCCCCTGCTGCGTCGCACGCAGCGCCATATACCCGATACCGGGAATCGCGAAAACAGTTTCTGTGATCATGGCACCGCCGAAAAGACCGGGCAGCATTCCCGAAAGCGATGTCACCAGTGGAATCATTGTATTTTTAAATGCATGTTTGTAGACAACTTTATGTTCTGAAAGGCCTTTCGCCCTTGCGGTCCGGATATAATCCGAATTGAGCACTTCCAGCATATTGGTACGGGTGAACTTCATCAGCCCGCCAACACCGAGCAAGGTAAGAACAGTAATCGGCAGCACGAGATGGTGCGCCTTATCGAGAAAGATCTGCAAATAGGCGTCTGAAGCAAACACTTTGGTCGCGGTTGTCAGGCCCTGCAGAGGGAATATGCCCAGCTTGATGCTGAACAGATTCATTAATAGAGCGGCGAGAAAAAAGGACGGCAGTGCCGTTCCGGCCATGGCAAAGACAGAGACCGTATAATCATAAGGTCCGTATTGCCTGACGGCGGCCCGGATGCCCATGGGAATCGCGATCATGATTTCCAGCGCGAACGCGATCGCGGCAATAATAAACGATATCCAGACATAATCAGAAATAACCGCGGTGACAGGTTTCCCATACAGGAATGAAAAGCCCAGATCACCTGACAATGAACTTGTCAGCCAGGTAAAATAACTCTTCGTAATACCGGCGAAACTTTTATCGGCCAGTCCATACAGTTCCTTCAGACGATAGACGTCCTCCTCTGACATTGAACCGTTCGCCAATGCGGCTGCCGTCTGATTATCAATATAATCAGCTGGCATCAGCATTGACAAAAGATAGATCAGTGCTGATACGCCTACCA
>RZZF01000423.1 GCA_009929975.1 Clostridia bacterium | reverse complement strand
GTCTGGATGCCGATGCGAACGGACTCGCCCTGGTTCATCGGACGATACCAACTGACAACCTCGGCCGTGACGCCGCCGCCGGAGATAAAGACCTTGGCCACGTCCTGGATTCTGGACCCCTCGATGACGATCTCGTAGTCGAGTCCCTTGCGAGCGTCCGGCGGAGACATGTGGTGCCCGCCGACGACCACGTCGAAAGTCGTCCCGCGGCATCCGCCGGCGGGATAGACGTAGGCGGCGTTTGGAGTGGTGCCGCTCTGGCTGGGAAAGGCGTTGCTCGTCACCGTGCTGCTCTATCCCTTCCGCAATTCCATCAAGACGTTCTACAAGGCGCTGTTTTACCTACCCCACGTCACCTCCTCGGTGATCATCTCCATGGGCATCGGCATCCCGCTGGGCATCTGGGCGAGCAAGAGCGACCTGGTCGAGCAGGTGGTGCGGCCCATCCTCGACTTCATGCAGACCCTGCCGGCCTTTGTCTATCTCATCCCGGCGGTGCTCTTTTTCCGCCTCGGCCCGGTACCGGGCGTGGTGGCCACGCTCATCTTCTCGCTGCCGCCGGCGGTACGCCTGACCAACCTGGGCATCCGCCAGGTGCCTGAAGAACTGATTGAGGCGGGCCATGCCTTTGGTTCCAACTGGCATCAGCTGCTGTTCAAGATTCAGCTGCCACAGGCACTGCCGACGATCATGGCCGGCGTCAACCAGTGTATCATGCTGGCCCTCTCCATGGTCGTCATCAGCTCAATGATCGGCGGCGGCGGCCTGGGCGATGTCGTTCTGAGAGCGATTCAGTCGTTGAAAGTCGGGATTGGTTTTGAAGGCGGACTGGCGGTGGTCATCATCGCGATCATTCTCGATCGCCTGACCCAGGGAAAACAAAAACGCAAAAGCAATCAATAACGTTCATGACCGGTTTCGACCGGATGAAGATAAAAGACACCAACAGGAGGATTTCATGAAAAAAGTACTGACACTCGCACTCGCACTGATTCTGATCGTATCGGCAGGCGCCGCAGCCGGCTGCAGTTCCGAACCGACCGGCGAAGAACCGCTTGAACTCGGTTATGTCAACTGGGCCTGCGCTACGGCCAACAGCTATCTGGTTAGAAATATTTTGATCAATGAATTTGACACCGATGTCAATCTGCGCAGCATGGATGCTGGCCTGATGTGGCAGGCGGTCAGCACCGGCGACCTTGATTTCATGGTCACCGCATGGCTGCCGAACACGCATGCCGACTACTATGCTGAAGTCAAGGATGATGTTGTCGATCTCGGGCCTGTCTACGAA
>RZZF01000422.1 GCA_009929975.1 Clostridia bacterium | reverse complement strand
CGGTCATAGGGTTTACTGTCAAAAAACGCGATCTTTCTCGTTTCGGTCATCGTATCTCCTTTCCGGATCATCATCCATTACCGGATTCATCGTCGCATAACCGGAAAGATCTTGCCGTGACATGGGTAACCGTTGTGTGCGCATGGCTCGTTCGCGTTTTATGATTGATTCGATCCGATGAACCGGCTGATCCGACGTGGAGTGGCTGCGGGATTCAGTCTGAGAATCTGTTCGCTGATCTGGTCAATCGCGTCGTCACGACGAATCGCCGCCGCTTCGAGAAAGACGGAATCACCCCAGAATGTCTCGGTGGTACAGAACACGGTGGATGACCAGCCATAAAGCTCTCCCTGGGCTGAGATTTTCTGCTGCCGGCCGCTCATCGTGATAAAAAGGCCCATCTGCAGTTCAACTAAAGCCCGGTCAAACGCTGATTGACCGCCTGAACCAAATCCCGCAGACTGTTTGAGATCATGGACAGGCAGCGATCCGCCCCCTTCAAGCATCTGATAAATTCGCTTTGCGTCATGACTGATATGACCCGCCAGATACTGCTCCTCAAAACTGTAGCCGCCACGCCGGGCCGCCAGAAACATCGGATACCAGTCCCGGGTAATGTACCCGCTCTTTTTGAAGAAGACTTTGGCATAGGCGATATCATCGCGCTCGTCCAGAACCCGCATCCGCCATTCCCAGGGATCGGTCTCCGGATCGCCGGTATGCCAGCGTACGGGGGTCTCATACAAAGGCTCCTGATTCCAGTTCCAGGGGATAAGTGAGAAAATGCCCTCCGGATTGCCGCCGCCCATGGAAAACCCACTGGCCAGGAGGCCCTCAACAAAATCCGCATAGTGATGAATCTGCATCGTGATCACCTCACTTTTTAGATTTTTGCCCGCGATCCCGACGCCTGTCAGTTCATCGCCGGTGGTTTCAAGTCGTCAATCACCTGCAGCCGCTGGATCATCTGCTGTCTCACGCCTTCATCATGGCTGAATTGGTAGCCCTGCAGGATCCGGTAGCCGAATTTGATGACGATCATCTGCCAGATCAGGCCGGTGATATCCGCAGGAACCGCGACGGCCGGCCCAAGACCGCGGAGATAGGCTGGAATCAACTGTTCGAAATACACGGGCAGTCGATCCGTTGGCGTGTCATCGGCGATCAGGCTAGCGATATCTTCACCCGGAAAGCCCCAGCCGGCACAATCCCAGTCAATCAGGCAGATACCGTCCTTGGTCACGAAGATATTCTCATGCCAGAAATCTTTCTGACAGAACACAACCGGGAGTTGA
>RZZF01000421.1 GCA_009929975.1 Clostridia bacterium | reverse complement strand
CGGCTACACCGTGCCCGTCATTGACGCGGTCCGCGAGGGGACGCTGGCGGCGGAAGCCGGACTGGAACCGGGAGACCGGATTATCCGGGCCTCCGGCCAGGCCGTGCGGACGACACTCGATTACAGCGGCGCTGAAATGACAACACCGTACGATCAGCCCATGACCCTGACCGTCCGCGGCACAGACGGGCAGCAGCGCGAACTGGTCCTGCAGCCGCGGTTTGAGACAAACTACCGTCTGGGTGTGACGGTCCGTCTGTCTGAAGCAGGCCAGGCCGTCATCGAGACGGTCGACCCCGCCTCCAATCTGAATCAACCGGTTCTGCAGGCCGGTGACCAGCTGCTGGCGGTCAATGGTGTCCCGTATGAAGACGCCACCGCGTTCAGCGAGGCGATTCAGGACGCGGCCGGCCAGCCGATCAGTGTCAGCGTCATGCGAGACGGTCAGGCAGCGGATCTTGAGATGACAGCGACCCGCTATGAAGACGCGGTCCCGCGCGGCCTGTATTTCGAGTCCAGCCAGGCATTCGGCCCGGCAATCGGACAGTCCTTCCAGTGGACCTGGTCGATTGTCAAGGTGACAGTGCGCAGCATCGGCATGCTGTTTACCGGGCAGATGCGCGCGCAGGATACCCTGGCCGGTCCGGTCGGCGTCGTCAGCATGATCAGTGATGTGGTCAGTGAAGAACAGCCCCTGAGTGAGAAGGTGTTCCAGCTGCTCTGGATGTTCGCGCTCATTTCAGTCAGCCTCGGTTTCATGAACTTGCTGCCGATTCCGCCGCTTGACGGGAATCATCTGATCCTGATCGGAGTCGAGGCGATTCGCGGCCGCCGGCTGTCTGTCCGTGTCCAGAACGCGATCGGCATGGTCGGTATCGGGCTGATCATCGCGCTGGCCCTGCTGGGACTGGCCTTTGATCTGCTGCGTCTGAGTGGGAAAGGCTGATCATCAACAAGGAGCTAAACCAGATGGAACGCAGAAAAACAAGAGAAATCCAGATCGGGACGGTCCGGATCGGCGGGGATCATCCTGTCGCGGTCCAGTCCATGAATAATACGGATACCCGTGATGTTCAGGCCAGTGTCCGCCAGATTCTCGAGCTGGCGGAAGCCGGCTGCGATATCACCCGTCTGGCGGTGCCTGACATGGAAGCGGCCGGGGCATTCGCTGAAATTCGCCGCCAGTCACCGATTCCGATCGTCGCGGATATCCATTTTGACTACCGGCTCGCGCTGGCCGCGATTACCGCCGGAGCGGATAAAATCAGGATCAATCCCGGCAATTTGGGCGGCCGTAACGGC
>RZZF01000420.1 GCA_009929975.1 Clostridia bacterium | reverse complement strand
GTACACAGTCCTGCAGAAAAGCAGATGCGCAGCCGCACCCAGCATAAGCGGCAGCAGCAGGGCCGACACAACGCGCAGTATCACCGGCCGCCCTCTGTGGAAGCCGAGAACCACGGCACAGATCATAAGCGCGGGAGGAAGGAAATAGCTGCCCCAGCCTATCAGGCCTTTAATCAGGCCGGAGTATAGTCGCTCGCCCCGGCTGGTGTGTACAATTTTTCGATGTCGTCGGCAACAGTCAGATAGGTTTCAACCAGTGCAGGGGCAAAAGCCCGACCTTTCTCTGCTACGATCCAGTTGCGGACAAAACGGATTGCATCTGGGCTGCCTGCTGGCGCTGATGGAATCGGCAGATCGAGTGAGATGGGGGACAGACAGGCATGACCGCCCAGCGCCTCAGCATAGCGATAATCCAGGGTGTCGGCAAGGGCCAGGATCTGGGCGGAGAGCGGGATGGCGTCGCCTTTGAGGCCGTCGGGGTAGCCGGTACCGTCCCAGCGTTCATGATGGCTGCGCGTCATGTCGATGCCCATATCGATGAAGGAATTGCCGGGGTACCGGGCAGAGACCTCGGCGAGGGTGGCAGCGCCGATGCGCGTGTGTTCCGCCAGGACCGCCTCTTCCTTCTCATTGAGCGGGGAGGTCTTGTTCAGAATCCGGTCAGGTACGCTGATTTTTCCGATGTCATGCAGGGGACAGGCCTTGATCAACTGGTCGATATACCAGGCGTCAACCAGACCCTTGTAAGCGGGGTCTTTCGCCAGTGCATGCGCCAGCAGTGAAATCACATCACGGACGCGTTCGATATGGCCGCCCGCGCCGGGATCACGCAATGTAACCAGGTTGGAGAGCGCAAAAATCAACTCGATCTGGGTGTCGGAAATGGCTTGGATCTTCGCCTCAACCAGAGCCTCGAGCTGGCGGTTCGACTCGGCCACTGTCTGGTTCAGACGGCGCAGTTTCAGGTGGATGTCGATCCGGGCCTGGATCTCCCGGAAATTGTAGGGCTTGGTGACGTAATCCACGCCACCGAGCTGCAGTCCGTTGATTTTACTCTGGACATCGGCTACAGCGCTGACAAAAATGATCGGTATTTCCCGGTAGCGGGCGTCCTGCTTCAGAATCCGGCAGACTTCGTAGCCATCGAGGTCAGGCATCATGACGTCCAGCAGGATCAGATCAGGATAAAATGAAGTCCGTTGCAGAAGATCAAGTGCCTCCCGCCCCCCCAGTGCCGTTCGCAGTTCATAGGACTCCGGCAGAGCCTCGCAGAGGATGTCGATGTTGCCCGGATAATCGTCGACGATCAGGATC
>RZZF01000419.1 GCA_009929975.1 Clostridia bacterium | reverse complement strand
ATCTCAGCCCGGCTGTTGAGGTGATGTGGGGGGCCGATGGCAACCGGGCGGTCGCGACCTGTGATGAGGCCGGGATGACCGTGGCCGCGATGGTCGGTGTCGCCGGACTGGATCCGGTCATAGCCGCGATTCGTGCCGGCAAGAAGATTGCCCTGGCCAATAAGGAGACGCTGGTCGCCGGCGGAGCGCTCGTCATTCCGCTGCTGCAGGAAACAGACGGGACACTTTATCCTGTCGACAGCGAACACTCAGCGATCTGGCAATGCCTGGCCGGGACCGCACCGGGCAGTCTGAAACGCATCCTGCTGACCGCCTCCGGCGGGCCGTTCCGGGGTTTCAGCCGGACCCGGCTGGCCGATGTGACGCTGGAACAGGCGCTGAACCATCCGACCTGGCGGATGGGCGGAAAAATCACGATTGATTCCGCGACACTGATGAATAAAGGGCTGGAAGTCATCGAAGCCAGCTGGCTGTTCGGCTGTCCGGTTGATGATATTGATGTGGTTGTCCATCCGCAGAGCATCATTCATTCAATGATTGAGCTGCAGGACGGCTCTGTTCTGGCCCAGATGGGATTTCCGGACATGAAACTGCCGATCCAGCTGGCGCTGACCTGGCCGGTCCGCCTGCCGGGTGATCAGCCGCGCTTTGATCCATTCGCGCCGCAGAGCCGCAGTCTGACCTTTGAACCGGCGGACCGCGTCAGTTTTCCCCTGCTTGATCTGGCCTATGCGGCCGGTCGCCGCGGCGGCACGCTGCCAGCGGTCATGAACGCGGCCAATGAGGCCGCAGTTGAACGCTTTCTTATGGGTGATATCCGCTTTCTCCAGATTGAGCGGCTGGTCGATGCCTGCATGAACGAACATGAGCGCAGTGGTTACCGTTTGTCATTTTCGTTTGATGATATGATGGAGGCAGACAGATGGGCGAGAGCCTTCGTTAAGGAGTCAACAACATGGGAATCTTAGTCGGACTGCTCATTTTGAGCATCATGATGTTCGTACATGAGCTGGGGCATTACCTGACCGGTCGCCGCCTCGGTTTCAATATTGAGGAATTTTCCATCTTCATGGGACCGGTTCTTTTTTCCTGGGAGCGGAACCATATCCGCTACAGTCTGAAGCTGCTGCCGATCGGTGCCTCTGTCCGTTTTAGCGGGGAATACCCTGAACCGGGTGAACAGTCCTCTGATCCCGGTGATTTCTACAACCGGCCGAAATGGGCCAGGGCGATCGTCATCGGAACCGGTCCGGCGCTCAATCTTCTTTCAGGCGTTCTGGCGTTCCTGATCATGTTTTCCGCCTTCGGCTACAC
>RZZF01000418.1 GCA_009929975.1 Clostridia bacterium | reverse complement strand
GCGTGGGATCGCGCAGCACCGGACAGGCGATCTCATACGTGGTGGCCGCCAGATAGGCCTTGATCTGGCGGATCCGGTCCTCTTTGCCAGAGGCTTGCGGAAAACAGCGCAGTCCGGACGCGACGAGGCCGTCGGTGACAGGGGTATGAAAGGCATGCGGACCGCAGCGGTCCCTGACCTGCGCCGGCTCGATCCCGGTGGCGAGAAAAATCGTGAGAACCGACTCACCGGCCGCCTGGTCATCGATTTGTTGTTTATGCCGTACCAGTTTGCGCGGCAGCGTCCGGCCGGAGGCGGCCACTGCCTGGTACAGACGCCGGCTGTCGGCAGCCCAGAGCAGCTGGCGATACGTGAAGCTGCGGCCGTCAGCGGCTTGAATCTGATGCGCCGCGGGATCGACCGACCGGATGGCTGTCTGTGTGAGAATCGTGCCGCCGCGCGCGAGGATGTCCGCCGTCAGTTTTTCCGCGAGCACACCGGTGCCGCCCCTCGGATAGCTGTAGTCCAGATACAGGCCGAAATAGCTGAGCGCGAAAAAAGTTGGCGTATCGGTAAAAAAATGTTGAGTGATCATGTCAATCAGGGCCTGATGATTGGTGAACCGGCGCAGGAACACGTTGACTGGCTGCTGCAGCCGTGCGACCTTGCGCATCTTTTTCTGATACTGCCACAGCCACGGGAGCAGTGTTTTCATCAGATAGTCTTTGTCAGCGGCAATCTCCATGAACAGCGGATTATCAATGCCGTAGATGACATCCATATAGCCGATGATTGTTTCAATTTCCTGCATGATCCGGCGAATGGCCGGCTGTTCGTCCGGGAAAAACCGGGCCAGCAGCTGCTCGTAATCCGCCAGGCTTTCGCGGGAACGCAGATGGATCCGTTCCCGGCCGATGCTGATCGCGACCGGACTGGACTGAAGTTCGAGATCGATGCCCAGCTGCCTCAGCATCGGCAGCAGGATGCCGCAGTTCTCAAATGCCCGGATCCCGGCATCGAAGGTGAAGCCGCGATCGCTAAACGAGGTGACAAGCCCACCGGTTTTTTCGTTTTGCTCACACAGCAGCACCTGATGGCCGCTGCGGCACAGATAGGCCGCCGCGGTCAGTCCGGCAGCACCGCCTCCGACCACAATCGCGTCATGTCGCATGATTGTCACTCCCGTCAGTGCGCTGCCGGCCCGTACAGGTGTGCTGTCCGAACCGGCAGGGGATGTTTGTTCATCTTCATCATATCATGAGAAATCCCGACGGAAGAGACCTTAAATCCACGGTTATTCTTCTCCAGATGGCAATTGACAGAAGGCAGACGGCATT
>RZZF01000108.1 GCA_009929975.1 Clostridia bacterium | reverse complement strand
AATTACCGTAATGGCAAATGGTGCTCCGATGGCCCCGACATACTCTGCCTGGCCTAATGCCAGCGGGAACATAGCCACAATGGTGGTGATGGTCGTAATCAAAATTGGGCGCACCCTCGACAAACCTGCCTCAAGCAGAGCTCTGGATTTTCGGTGACCCCGTTTCCGGAGAATATTGGTGAAATCGATGAGAATAATACCATTGTTAACAACAACTCCCAGCAAAATGAGAAATCCTGTTAGGGTATTGGCATTGAAAAGACTGTTTCCGGTAAAGATAAGGGCAAGAAAAGAGCCAATCGCAGCCAACGGTATTGAAAACATCAGGACAAAGGGTGTACTTAACGATTCAAATACCGAGGCCAGAATCATCAGTATCAATATAAAGGCTGCCGCAATCAAAAAATAGAATTCTGAAAACTGATCCTCCTCATGAATTACCTGCACAGCGACGCCGGCAGGCAGGTTATAGGCTCCTACTATGTCGTCGATTTCCATTCGGTAAGCTGTCAGTAAATCCTTCGATTGCTCCGCTTCAGCAGCAAACCGGTAGTTGACCACAATCTGTTTCTCCTGATTAACCCGGGTTATGTTAGCCATACCACTGGAGTAGATAATCTCTGAAAGGTCGTTCAGGTCATAGGTCGCCCCCAAATTATTCCGGATTCTTAACCGGCGCAGGTCGTCGATGGTTTTATCACGGTTCTCTGGTGCATCCTTCTCCTTCAATACTACATCATACTCTTCGGTACCCTGCTTAAAGACCACACCTGAACTAAACTCACGACTAAATGACCCCAGCTCACTTGCAATGTTATTCAGCGTAACTCCATATTGAGTCATAAGCATCTGATCGAACAGCAGGTGTACCTCCGGGCGATTGGAACCAACGCTGACATTTACGGAGCTGACCGATTCGAGATTGTCGATGAAGTAGCGAAGATCTTCTGCCACTCCCCTCATCAGCTGAAAATCCTGGCCTTTAATAATGACCTGTTCCTGATTGGTTCCAATACCCAGAAACCGGCTAAACGCATTCATACTTCCGGCACCACCGGCACCTCCCCTGAAACTCTGACTCGATGCCGGAGGGGTAAGACTAACTTCTGCATTTCGGATTCCGCCCGATCTGCTCTGAATATCAGACTTTATGTCGGCAAATTTTCTGCCATTGATTTTATCGAAATTCTCCTTCAGAACGATGTTGATAATGGCCTCTTCCGACTGTATATTGGCCACCACATCCATAATTTCCTCGATACCCTCATAACGGGTTTCGAGATCGCGCACAACCAGGACACGTCCCAGGAGATTGTCAATGATCTCACGGATATCATCCGGTGCTTCAACCAGGTCACTGGCAAGACCGATGGTTTCCTGATAACGGCTGGCCAGCCTGAGCAGATCCGCTTCCAGCCGCCGCGCGCGAATCGTCGCGATCGGCAAAAACGTCGCCCGGCCGGCCTTATTCTGTTTCAGCCAGGCGATCAACCTGGCCGCCGTGTTTTCATTGTCCGTGACCAGGTTCTGAATCGCCGGACCCAGAGCGATTTCCACTGCCAGTTCATAATTCTGTTCAACACGGATCAGGCTGCTGAGACTGCCACGCAGCCCGCTGGCGAACTGAGGGTCCGTATCCGCCTGCTTCAGCAGACGACGCACCGTCTCCCCGTAGCCCTCATAATTATGCTCCAGGTCCTGTAATGTTTTTTGCCGGTACTGGCGGTCACGCAGCGCCTGTTGATCCTGCTCGATGACCCGGATCAGCTGATCCAGTTCACTGGCGGCTGCCGCCAGGTCGTCTTTTGCCTGATCCCGTGACTGCGTCAGTTCATCACGTTTTTTCTGCAGTCCCTGCACATCGGTTTCTTTTTCTTCCAGCTGCAGGCTCAGCCGGTCCCGTTCACTGACCATTTCCCTGATTTCCAGCGCGATGGTCCGCCGCCGGCCTTCAACCAGTTGAATCTGGCTCTGAGTCTCTGTCTGTTGATTTTTCGTTTCAAATATCCGTTCCAGCAGCTGATCACGTTCGATTTTCTCCGCCTCAATCTGCTTTTCAGCCTGATCAAGGGTTGACAACAGGCCGGACATCTCCGATTCGGTCTCATCCAGCTGGCTCTGCCAGGATGCCGCCTGCTTTTCCAGTACCTGTCGGCGCTTCTGGCGCTGGGCCAGTTCACCGGAAAGATCCCCCAGGGCTTTATTGAGCTGAATTTCTTCCGCTTCCGATTGTTCGCGCAGCAGGATCTGCTGTCGCTGCTTCTCTTCAGTCAGGGACAATTGTCCCTGCAGCTGAGAAATTGTTGTCTGTGTCTGCCCGATACCAGCCTGCTGTTCACTGATCGCCTGATCCAGACCTGACAGCTGCTGCGCGGCGGTCTGATGATTCTGTTTCAGGTCAAGCAGATCCTGGTCAGCCTGGTCAAGATCATCAAGCAGCAGACGACGCTCAGCATCAGCCTCTTGTTTTTGCCGGGCAAACTGATCAACCGAATCGAGCATCAGGGCGATATCCTGTGCTTTCAGTTCATCCCGCCAGGCCAGATATTTGCGGGCCGCGTCCGCCTGTTCCGCCAGCGGTCCAATCCGGGCGGCCAGGTCATCAATGATATCGTTGATCCGCAGCAGATTCTGTTCGGTCTGCAGCAGTTTACGTTCAGATTCTTCTTTGCGGGTCTTGAATTTGACGATACCGGACGCTTCTTCAAAAATGCGCCGGCGATCTTCTGAGCGATGGCTGAGAACATCATCCACCCGCCCCTGGCCCACGATCGAATAGCCATCACGGCCCAGGCCGGTATCCATGAACAAAGTCAGGATATCCTTCAGGCGACAGGTGACATTGTTGAGGATGTACTCACTCTCACCGGAGCGGTAGAGCCGCCGGGAAATTTGAATTTCCTGATAGTCGAGCGGCAGCCGTCCGTCACTGTTGTCAAGCAGCATCGTGACTTCGGCATAGGACATCGCCCGCCGCGACTGTGTGCCGGTAAAGATCACATCTTCCATGCGCGAGCCGCGCAAAGTCCGGACGCTCTGCTCGCCAAGCACCCAGCGGATCGCGTCCGTGACATTGGATTTACCACTGCCGTTAGGGCCGATGATCGCAGTGACGCCCTGATGGAATTCTATGACTGTCCGTTCAGGGAAAGACTTGAATCCCTGGATCGTCAGCGATTTCAGATGCATCGGTTTCCTCCTGAAGATGGAATGGCCGGCTGAGGCTTTTCAAGGCACGCCATCAGCTATTATACCACAGCATCAGCGGAGTCAGTCGATCACCCGGCATTCCTGCCGGTCACATTCGAGACGCTCAATCGCGGCGGCGGCTGCCTGTTGTTCAGCTTCTTTTTTACTGCTGCCGCTGCCTTGCGCGATCAGCTGATCATCCACTTCGACCCCGGCGGTAAACTCACGGGCGTGAACGGGCCCCTGCTCATCCAGGATCACGAAGCGGACCTGGCTGCCGCCACGGGTTGCCTGGACCATTTCAAGCAGCCGGCTTTTATAGTCATGGATGATTTTTCCGGCTACCGCCTGTTTCAGGGATGGTGTAAACAGCCGGGCGATAATTTCGCGGACCTGCTCGAATCCGCCATCAAGATAGATCGCACCGAGCAGCGCTTCCATCGCATTGGCCAGATTGGACGGCTTACCGCGGCCGCCGGTCGATTCCTCTCCCCGGCCCAGCAGCAGGAGATCGCCGAGATGAAGACGGCCGGCCTGCATGGCCAAACAGTTTTCGCAGACCAGCAGGGCCCGTGTCTTAGTCATGAAGCCCTCATCATGCTGCTCCGGTTTACGGAAAAGAAAATCACTGATCGCCAGATCGAGAACCGCGTCACCCAGAAATTCAAGACGTTCGTTGTTGGCAAGGTTCTCGTGCCGGTGTTCATAGGCATAGGTTGAATGGGTCAGCGCTTCCTGCAGATAATCGATGGCCTTGAAATGGTAGCCGATTGCCTGCTGCAGCTGAGCCAGCTGATCTGATCTGAGTGCCATGATGTTTCCTCCTGTTTCTGCACCTGGTCGGATAATAGAAAAAAAGCCCCGCTGCGGGGGCTTTTCGTGTTTTGTTCAGGCATTCGCCTTGATAAACGCCACCGCGTCGCCGACCGTCTTGATACGCTCAGCTTCATCATCAGGAATGGAAATTCCAAATTCCTGTTCCATGGCCATGACCAGCTCAACAATATCCAGTGAATCCGCGTTCAGATCATCAATGAAGTTCGCGTTCATGGAAACCGCTTCCTCATCAACGCCCAGCTGATCGACCAGTATGTTTTTAACACTTTCAAAAATTGTATCAGTTGACATCGTTATTCCTCCTGTCACCTCGACATTTCAGCCTCTATGACTGTTCGGGCTAAAACATAACATATTTTTATTTGATTATCAAGACATTTTACTGATCATTTTCTTTTCCGCTGATGAATCCGATATTCTGCCGCAGATAATTCAGTCCGGAAAGCAAAGTCAGAATGACTGAAATCACAACGATCACATTACCGGCCTGAACAATCCAGCGCTCATCCAGCAGCGAAACCGTCAGCCGGCTGAGAAGCGGTTCTGACAGAAGATAAATGATCGCGATGATCTGTGAGACGGTTTTTGCTTTACCCAGATTATTCGCGGCGATGACCACACCCCGGTCGGACGCCAACAGGCGGATCCCCGAGATCGTCAGTTCCCTGATAATCACGACAATCGCGACCAGGGAACTGAGCCGTCCGGTTTCAACCAAGGCAATGAATACCGAAATAACCAACATCTTATCGGCAATCGGATCGAGAAATTTGCCCAGTGTCGTCACCAGGTTCTGTTTTCTCGCGATGGTCCCGTCCAGATAATCCGTCAGTGAGGCGATGATGAATAAACACAGTGCGATCAGTCGTCCGTCTTGCAGGATGAACTGATTCCAGCGGACCATCCCATCTGTCCACTGCGGCAGCGGGATCAGAAAGATCAGAATCAGCGGGACAAGCAGGATCCGTATGATCGTCAGTTTATTCGGAAGATTCATCAAGTGTCACCCCTGTTAAATCATAATCACCAGCATCGACCAGCCTGACAGGGATGGTCTGGCCGATCTGCAGGCCATAAGCCCGGGCCGCGACATAAATGACCGGATCCACATCGGGGGCTTCCCCATAGCTGCGGCCTACATAGAATATACCATCCTGATCGGTACTTTCAAGCGTGACATCGACGATCTGGCCGACTCGGGCCAGATTCGACTGGCGCGAAAGGTCCTTCTGCAGCTGCATCACCGCATGGTAGCGGTTCTCAGCGGTCTGACGCCGTACCCGCGGGCGCATCGTATAGGCCGGTGTCCCCTCTTCCGGCGAAAAGATAAAGCAGCCCAGCCGGTCAAAGCGGATCTCCTTGAGAAATTTCATCAGTTGTCTGAAGTCATCAGCGGTTTCACCGGGAAAAC
Source organism: Clostridia bacterium (assembly GCA_009929975.1). Lineage (GTDB taxonomy): Bacteria > Bacillota > Clostridia > Saccharofermentanales > UBA5734 > SLHU01. Next base: position 1,061 of record RZZF01000108.1, on the reverse strand, counting down.
CGACCATGACTGTGCTGCGCAGGATTAAACCGGGCAGTGTCTGGCGCAGCCGTTCAATCAAAGCCTTCAGGCTGGTGGCGGTGTCACGCCGGTTCATCAGCCCCAGCATCCGGTCTGACGCGTGCTGTATCGGCAGATCAAGATAACGGGCAATTTTGGGTTCATCACGCATCAGGTCAATCAGTTCATCAGTCATCGTGTCTGCATACACATAGAGAATCCGGACCAGACGAACCTGAGGCAGGGCGCAGATCGCCCGCAGCAGATCCGGCAGACGCAGTCGGCCGTCAAGATCCAAACCATAGCGGGTCGTATCCTGGGCGATCAGGATCAGTTCATCATAACCCTGACGGCTGAGCGCTTCAGCCTCGTTGACCAGATCCTCAAGCGGACGTGATCGATACGGGCCGCGGATACCGGGAATGGCGCAGTAGGCACAGCGGTTCGAGCAGCCTTCAGCGATTTTGATATAGGCATGTGCCGGTGAGGTTGACGGTTTCCGGTTGATCATCAGATGCTCAATACTGCCGGCTTGTCCGGGCAGCTGGTCCCAGCGTCCATAAGCCTGCAGACTGCTGAAAACATCGGCGATACGCACATAGTCAGCCGTACCGATCACCGCGTCAACTTCCGGCATAGAACTGAGAATATCCCGGGCATAGCGCTGTGGCAGGCAGCCTGCGACAATCAGGAAGCGCGTCTGCTCCTCAGCTTTTTTGTATTCTGCCAGATCAAGGATCGCCGCAATGGCCTCTTCCTTCGCGCTCTGAATGAAACCACAGGTATTGACAACAAGAAAACGCGCCTGTTCCGGTTGATCAACCGATCGGAAGCCGCGTTCCAGGAGAATCTGGCTCATGCTCTCAGAGTCGACCAGATTTTTGGTACAGCCCAGTGAGAGAAGATAATAGGTTTGTTTCGGGGATAAATCCTGGTTCAATCGGCACCTCAGCATCTGCCGCACGGCAGAAATAAAATCCGACGGATGACACGCATGGCCGCCGGTTGTCATTATCATGCCTGATCTTAATCGTAACTGTCAATCCCGGAGAGCAGATCCC
>RZZF01000417.1 GCA_009929975.1 Clostridia bacterium | reverse complement strand
CTTTCAACACCGCGCACGGGAACGGCTCAATCTCCGAGAACCACGCGGGTTCCCATCCAAGCGGACCCCATGCAAGACTTGCCGCCTCAACGCCGGAACATACGCTGGCGTATTTCATCCCATCACCTCACGGTTTATAATTCACGGGGTTGATATCGTGCGGCACCGTCCACCGGTTCGCGGCGATACGGTCAATCATCTTGCGGGCGGAGTCGAAACCCCAGGTGCCGACTCCGCGGAATCCGACGCGCTCCAGGAAGCGGATCTGCTTCGGCGTGGTCAGGTTTTCGGCCCGGCGCTTGCTGATGGTGTCCAGCAGCTTCGACGCCTGCCCGGAACAGGTCACTTCGTCAGGGAAGATCCCCGCCTTTTCCAGCAAGGCGAGCTGGGCGGCGGACGGTGGGGCCTGCTGGCGGAGATCCATCGGGTCCGGCTCATACCCGGCGGCGTTACCGATGGACATCTCGTATTGCAGCGGATCAACCAGCGCCCGCTTGCGCTTGCGCTGTTCCTCCAGCAGCTTGCGAAGCGACTCCTCGCGCTCCTCCTGCGCGCTGGATTCCGCTCCGATTTCCGCTTCCAGAAGATCGATCGGGCCGCTCTGCGACTCTTCGGCGAGGATTTCCGCGACGCGGGCCGACAGGTCTGAATTCTCGCACACCAGATGCGCCGGTCGGCAGAGATCGTGTTTCTCGGTGTGCCACAGGAAATCGAGCAGCAGCAGGTCTTTGACCTCGCCGCCCAGCACGGGTTCAAGCCGGGTACCATTCAAGTCGCTGCATCCGGTGAACAGTGGCAGAACAAGCAACAGGCAGCACAGCAGAGAATGCAGGGGCATGATCATCATAGTGGGGTTGTTTTTTGGGGATGCGCTGCCGGCGGCGGTGCGGCGGGGCCGGTCAGCCGAATCTGCGGCGCAGGGCTGATTTTGCGATATTGCCAGAAATCGCTGTTGGGGATGGTGTATATATCGGAAAAACGCACCAGATATTGATTGGCTTGGGCAATTGAGGTGGTGATGATAATCTCGTATTGGCCCTTGTTATGAATGACCTGGACCTTGTAATCAATGAAGAGGTCGGCGTGTTCCGGACTGTCCGTGGTATGAACGCCGAAGTTGACCAGCTGGCTGATCAGCAGGTCATGGAATCCCTCGTCAAAGGGGTAGGTCTGGCCGGGACCGCAGCTGTTTGGGGTGCCGCAACTATGGCGGACATGGACCGAGGTGGAAAACATTTTCTTGCGCACCAGCTCGTTGTTGATCCGGTTAGCCAGATCATTGGCCAGGATGTCCCAATGACGGGCCGATTCCATCTCCTTCTCA
>RZZF01000107.1 GCA_009929975.1 Clostridia bacterium | reverse complement strand
CTGGTCATCTGTCCGATCACCCAGCCTCACCTGCTTGACAAGACGATCAGCAATATCCGTGAAGTGAAGACGCGCGGCGCGACCGTAATGGGTATTATCAGCCCATCCTGCCTGCGGGCGGCGTCTGTCTGTGATACGGTGATTGAGATTCCTGATTGTGATCCGCTGCTGGCCCCGATACTGGCGATGACACCGGCCCAGCTGATGGCGTATTATTTCTCTGTTCTCAAAGGCCTGGATGTCGACAAACCACGCAATCTGGCCAAAAGTGTGACGGTCGAGTAAATGAGGACCAACTTGTAACGAGGATGTAAAATCGCGGCTGGAAGTCAATTCACTGTCTTTCGTCCGGGCCATGATATGCTACAATAAAGCACAGATTGACTTAATGCGGAGGATAGATTCATGGCGATGAAAGTAGCGTTTATCGGAGCCGGCGGTGTCGGCTTTACCCGGACCCTTTTGACCGATCTGCTGTGTGTCCCTGAATTCCAGCAGATGGATGTATCGTTTACCGATATCAGCCAGCATAATCTGGATATGGTGACGGCGTTATGCCAGCGCGATATCGAGAGCAATGGACTGGATATCCGTATTCACGCGACCACAGACCGCCGTGAAGCGCTGCGGGATGCCAATTATGTGATCAACGCGGTTCGTATCGGAGGGCTGGAAGCCTTTACCACCGATATTGACATTCCCCTGCGCTATGGAATTGACCAGTGTGTCGGGGACACCTTATGTGCCGGTGGTATCATGTATGGCCAGCGTGGCATTCCGGTAGTCTTGGAATTCTGCAAAGACATCCGTGAAGTCGCGGCTCCCGGGTGTATCATGCTCAATTACGCGAACCCCAACGCCATGCTGACCTGGGCCTGCAATCAATATGGCAAGGTGAAGACCATCGGGCTTTGCCACGGTGTTCAGGGCGGCCACCAGCAGATCGCTGAGGCCCTTGGGTTTCAAAAGGATGACGTGGACATCATCTGTGCCGGGATCAACCACCAGACCTGGTATATCAGCATCAAGCACCAGGGAGAGGATCTGACCGGAAAACTGCTGGAAGCCTATGAAAACAACGCGAAACTGAGTGAGACGGAAAAGGTCCGCATTGACATGCTGCGCCGGTTCGGCTATTACTCAACCGAGTCCAATGGGCATTTATCGGAGTATGTGCCGTGGTACCGCAAGCGCCTGGATGAAATCAAAGACTGGATCAGTCTTGACACGTGGATCAACGGAGAAACCGGCGGTTATCTGAGAGTCTGTACGGAAACCCGCAACTGGTTTGAGACAGATTTTCCCAACTGGATGAAGGAAGCGCCCCGGCGTTATGAAGCGTCGTCCCGCAGTCAGGAACATGGTTCCTATATCATTGAGGGGCTGGAAACCGGCCGCTTGTATCGCGGACATTTCAATGTAATGAATGAGGGCTGCATCACCAATCTGCCGGATGAATGCGTTGTTGAAGTTCCCGGTTATGTTGACTACAACGGGATCAGCATTCCAAAAATCGGCGATCTGCCACTGGGCTGTGCCGCGATCTGCAGCCAGTCTGTCTGGGTTCAGAAGCTGGCGGTTGAAGCGGCGGTTGCCGGTGATGACCAACTGCTGCGCCAGGCCATGATGATGGATCCGCTGACCGGCGCGGTCTGCAATCCCCCGGAGATCTGGCAGATGACGGATGAGATGCTGACAGCCCAGGCACAGTGGCTGCCTCAATATCAGTCCGCGATTGAAGCGGCGGACCAGCGGCTGGCAAAAGCAAAAGAAAATGGCACCTATCTTCCGGTTCGCGAGGGATTCGCCGGGACCAACCGGCTGAAACTGCGGACGGTTGAGGAAATGGCCGCGGATCGCGATCAAAGCAGCGAAACGGCCGGCAAGACTGACAAGGCACACTGAGTGGCATGATTCATTGAAGACTAAAGAGGATATTGAATGCATTATCGCACCCTGAAGATATTGACCAGCCTGTTTATGGCGATTGTCATCGTCGTGGTCCTGGTGGCAGCCCGCAGTACGTTGTGGCCATCTGAGGAGACCGATGTAACAACAACGCCGGAACAGACAACCCAGGGACTGGCAACTGAGCCGCCAGATCCGACAGAAAGCGCGGCGCCGACCACCGTCGCTGATCCGGTCCCGCTGCCGGTTGCGATCGGTCAGGCGACCACTGAGCCCGGCCAGAGCCTGCGCCGCTGGCCGGAGGATTTATCCATCCCCCTGCTGCGTGAACCGGATTTGTCACTCTATGCCGGCAGAAAGAAAACAGAGAAGCCGCTCGAAGGGATTACCGTCATCCTTGATCCCGGTCATGGCGGGCAGGACGGAGGGGCCCAATATCCGGTCAAGGTCTTGTATCCGGATGTGGCGGAAAAGGACATTGTGCTCAGTCTCAGTCTGAAAGTGAGAGATCAGCTGGAACAGCTGGGAGCCGACGTGGTCATGCTGCGTGAGACGGATGTCTGGCAGTCTGTCTATTACCGCATCGCTCTGGTCAACCGGTGGATCTATCAGGACTTTATGGAACAACTGCCTTATCATGGCTATGAATCATCTTCCGTCGACCATCTTCTGCCGCCGCTCGAAACGATGCTGGAGATCAACAGCGACTATGCCAGCAGTGGTGGACGCGGTCCGATGAATGGTGTCGGCACCCATGAAGATGTCAAGGTGCTCCTCGACATGCAGGCGCAGTACACGGATGTGCTGTTTCTCTCAATCCATTGCAACGCTCTCGATGATGACCGGGTCGGTGGGCTTCAGGTATATTACCTGACCAATGACCATGTCCATCAGACAGAAAACAACTGGGTCAGCGGAGCCGACCCCATGGCCAATCCGCCATCTTATACCCGGTATGACGATGAGGCCAGGCTGCGTCTGGCGGAGCTGGTCCGCGATCAGATCATCGACCGTCTGCCGGAATTGAAGTTCCCGGGAGAGAACGACTTGCTGCCGGGAAATTATGTTGTCCTGCGTGAAATCGCCTTGACGGGTCTGCTGATTGAAACCGGCTTCATCACCAATGAACAGGATCGGGCTATCCTGACCAGCGTCGATGGACAGACAAAAATCAGCGAAGGCATCGCCGAAGCAGTTTTCGCCTATTATTGCCGGCCCTGAGCGGGCAGGCAAGATAGAACAAGGAGTCATCGCCGTCATGGAAATTGACAGTCATTTATGCCATAACAATCAGGACAACGGCTAGACGCTTCGGCTGAGTCAGGCTGCTGTCCTTAAAAGGAGGCCGCCATGATTCAGCAGATTCTTGACTTGATCAACAGTAAAAAACTGCACGAAGCACGTCAGCTGCTCGTTGACTATAACACCGTCGACCTTGCTGACGCGCTTGAGTCTCTGGATCACCATAATCTGGTCCGGGTTTTCCGCATGCTGTCCAAAGACGCGGCTGCGGATGTCTTTTCCTATATGAGTCGTGATCTGCAGATGCGGATGATCAGCGCGATGACGGATCAGGAACTACGCGATATCATGGATGAACTGTTCCTTGATGACGCGGTTGACCTGATTGAGGAAATGCCCGCCAATGTAGTGACCCGCCTGCTGCGCAGTACCGACAGGGAGACCCGCAGCCTGATCAATCATTTCCTGCAGTATCCGGATGCGTCAGCCGGTAGTATCATGACGATTGAATTCGTGGATCTGCGCAAGGACATGACGGTTCATGAATCATTTGAACATATCCGCCAGAAGGGTGTGGATAAGGAGACGATCTATACCTGCTTTGTGACGGATGCCTTTCGCCACCTGCTCGGTCTTGTTTCGGTCCGCACCCTGCTGTTGTCTGATCCAGAGGCCCATATCAGCGAGATCATGGATGAGCAGTTCATCTCAGTAAAAACACTCGATGATCAGGAGGAAGTCGCCAGGCTGTTCGACCACTATGACTTGCTTTCGCTGCCGGTTGTTGATAATGAACAACGGCTGGTCGGAATCATCACCATCGATGATGTCCTTGATGTCATCCAGGAAGAAAACACCGAAGACTTTGTCAAAATGGCCGCGGTTCTGCCATCGGATGTTTCGTATCTCGAAACCAATGTCCTGATCCACGCCCGCCGGCGCATGCCCTGGCTGTTGTTCCTCATGGTATCCGCGATTTTTACCGGAGCGATCATCACAACATTTGAAAAATCACTTGAGGCGATGCCAGCTCTGATCGCGTTCATTCCCATGCTGATGGGAACCGGTGGCAACAGTGGTGCCCAGGCCGCGACGCTGGTGATCCGCGGCATGGCTCTGGACGAGCTTCGTCCGGCGAATGCCTTGAGGATCGCCTGGAAAGAACTACGGATTTCACTGATGGTCGGGGCCTTTCTGGCCGTGATCAATATGATCCGGATCATCATGATCGACCAGTCGATCATGATGGCGCTGACCGTCAGCCTGAGCCTTTACGCGACTGTCATCATGGCCAAGATGGTTGGCAGCCTCCTGCCGCTCGCGGCTCAGAAAATGAAGCTGGATCCTGCGATTATGGCGTCCCCGGTTATCACCACGCTGGTTGATGCCGGCTCGCTCATTGTCTTCTTCCTGATCGCCCGCCTGATCCTCCGAATCTGATGCGCTGGATACATGGCATAAAAAAAGCCGCGGTATTGAAGCCGCGGCTTTTTCATTCTTTTGGCTGATCAACGTCTGCCGAATCCGGTCCGTTTCTTTTTCGTTTTGGCTTTTTTACTTTGATTCGTAAAAAATCCGACGACCGTCATGACCTGTCCGATGATATCAACGATACCACTGGCATGATCCGCATGTCGGCGTGCCTTGCCGAAAATCGACGAAACGCCGTCGCTGACGCTGGTTGCCGCCTGTCCCACAGCTTCGACTCCTGATCTGACAGTTCCCGTCATCGCCTTGGCGTCACCGAGTATACCGGGGACAGTACCGGTTTCCGTATCGGTCAGTTCAGAGACATCCTTCACGATGCCATCGACTTTTTTCAGCAGATCCGGCAGCTGTTCAACGGTTTCATTGACCGGCTGTTCGATATCAGCAACGAGGTGTGAAACCTGTTTGATCACCTTGGCCAGTCGTGCCAGCAGAATAATCAAATAAACAACGAAGACAATACCGGCAGCGACCAGCAAGGCCAGAAGTAAGTCCATCAGTTCTATATTAAGCATCATCGGGCCTCGTTTCTAAAGATTGCCACAGTCAATTCTTATCTTCCTTCATTTCCTCAGCGACATCATCTGCCGCCTCTTCAACAATATCTTTTGAATGACGGATATTTTCCTTGACTTCGTGAGCTTTCGCTTTGGCCGCCGCCACTTTTTCCTTGGCTACTTCAGCTGCTTTCTGTGCTGCTTCGCGGGCTTTTTCAGCGCCCAGTTCAGCCCCGGTCTTGATATCGGCACGGGTTTCCTTGCCGGACTTGGGGGCAAAAAGAATTCCGGCCAGCGCGCCGAACAATGCGCCGGCTGTTGCTCCGGCCGCTACCTTTTTCCGGGCACGGCGTTTGGTTGTACCATTGAGTGTGTCCTTAATTTCCTGAAACATTTTACAGGCCTCCCTTCGGTGTTACCATTCCTGAGTCAATCGTTTTCGGTGTCAATCATGATGTTGATCTTTCTTTGTCAACAAGCATAATGATTATGTTTATTATAACACACTTTACCCTGTTCGAAACGGGGGATTTGGCAAGTCAGCCGCTTGAATCGCCGCAGTCAGCGCGATTGTTCTGGCAGGGGAGAAGCCGCTGACAGGCGGATCCGGCGGCCGGACAGTGCCAGCAGTGACGCGGCCGCAATCAGACCAAGACAGATGCTGACGGTGATGATGACCATGATGTAGCGTCCGTCAAATCCGTTCTCCGCGTCAAGATGACGGATGATGATTCCAATGTAGGCCCAGACGAAGACGGCACCATAGATCCAGTTGCGCCGCAGTGTAATCACAAACAGAGCGATCAGCGTAGCAACCGCTGTGATGAGGATCATCCAGAAGGCTTCAGACAGATTCAGGCGGTTCCAGCCACTGTCAACCAGCAGGACCGTGACATTGGCGACTGTCGCGACGGAGATCCAGCCGAAATAAAGAGCGAATGGCAGGCGCAGGAAGATTTTTTCCTTGAAGCTGAGTGGCTGCAAAGATAACTGGCGATCACATAAAATCAGCGACAGGAGGATCAGCAGCATCAGAATTAATGAGATTTCAATCTGCAGATAGTGCCAGGCGATGATCCAGCCGCTGTTCAATACGGATGAGATGATGAAAAGAATTTGAATGAAACGAAGCCGTTCAGCGGCGGCTGGTTTTTGGGGAATAAAAAACTGATAGATGATGAATCCGGCCAGAAGAACATAGATGACTCCCCAGATGCTGAACGTCAACCCAGTCGGCGCGAACAGGTTGGGATATGCATCGGAGACTTCGCCGGTCGTCAGGCCGTTGAGCGGCAGAATATTCGCCAGTGCATTCAGCGCGATCATCAGGATGAAGGCACCAAGGCTGACGAATGGCCGGAGCAGAGACCGATTGGTTCCGGCCTGGCTGGCCGGCTGGCCGGAT
>RZZF01000416.1 GCA_009929975.1 Clostridia bacterium | reverse complement strand
GCCAGGATGGAGTCGATCAGTACAGAGCGGCTGGTAGAGATCTTCTATCAGCTGAAGGCAGCAGGTGCAGCCAATATCAATTTTGTCTCACCCACGCCATATGCGGTGCAGCTGAAGGAGTCTGTATCGCTTGCACGCAGCCTGGGGTTTGATCTGCCGTTTGTCTATAATACACACGGCTATGATACGGTGGAGACCGTCGGGCTGCTCGACGGGATCATCGATATCTATCTCCCTGACTTTAAGTATGGCTTTGACAGCTGTGGCCAGAGATACTCAGCCGCACCTGGCCTCTATGCCACCAGCAGACAGGCCATCAGGGCGATGTACGAGCAGGTAGGTAATCTGCAGCTTAATGAGGACGGGATTGCAACAAGGGGATTGGCTGTACGCCATCTGGTGCTGCCGGGGTACCTGGACAACAGCCGCCGGTGCCTCGAGTTCTTGGCGCGCTTGGCGCCGGAGATTTCCGTGAGCATCATGGCTCAGTACACGCCCCGGCATCGGGCCGGCGCCTATCCGGAAATCAACCGCCCACTGTCCGCGGCCGAGTACGACCGGATCGTGGACGACGCGCTGGATCTGGGGCTGGAGAATGCCTTCATCCAGGAGTTGGAGGCCGCCGAAAACTATCTCCCCGATTTTACCAGAGAGAATCCTTTCGGTAATGCCGCTGCCGATTTCAAGTAGTGCCGAAATCCTTCTTGTTCCCTGGGGCCATTTTTGAAAACGAAGGCAGCGCCCGGATGATCCGCATCACCGTCGGCCGGATATGGGCGCAGATGGCGCGGTAGCCCTCGGCGTTGGGGTGCAGGCCGTCGTACTGCACCCGGTTCGGGACAGCCCATAGCGGAGCGGTAAAGCCGGCAATCAGCGGAATGCGGAAGGCTTGGGAACGGCGGGGTAGATGGCGGCAAAGGCGGTTTCGGTTTCCGGGTCACCCAGGGGCGGCATTTGCATACCGGCCAAGGCCACCGGAATTCGCCAGCCCACCAGGCGCTGGACGATGGCGCCCAAGTCGGCCTGGATGCGCTCCGGCCAGCGTCCCATCAGGATATCGTTGACGCCGATTTCCAGGATGACCAGATCCGGGGACCAACTGGGAATGGTGTCCAGGCGGGCCAGCACCCCCCGGCAGGTATCGCCGCTGACACCGAAATTGATCAGTCGGCAGGCGATGCCGTCATCTTCCAGCATCTGCTGAAGGACATACGGATAAGCGTCCCCTGGGGCCACCCCGAATCCTTCGGTGAGGCTGTCGCCCAGGGCGACGATATGAAGCGGTGCGGTATCCATGGCTCTCCCGAAAACAAAAGATGATGAAATCC
>RZZF01000415.1 GCA_009929975.1 Clostridia bacterium | reverse complement strand
ATCCAGATCCGTTCGCGCATGCCATGCACGGGTCGGGCTGGGCCGGCCGGAACGGTTCGCGGATGGCGCGGCGACGGGAACACCCGCCAGCCGCAGCAGTTCCCTCGCGACAGGATGAGACGGAATTCTCACCGCCACCGTATCCAGGCCGCCGGTCACGGCATCCGGGATCGCCGGGCCGCGCTTCATCACCAGAGTCAGAGGCCCCGGGGTCAACGCCGAAAAAAGCCGTTCAGCCAGCGGTGTCAAGTCAACCAGTTCAGAACTCAGCTGCGCGGCGTCATGGACATGAATGATCAGGGGATTATCAGATGGACGGCCTTTCGCGATGAAAATCAGTTCAACGGCCTGCACCTCAAGCGCGTTCGCCCCCAGTCCATAAACAGTCTCCGTAGGAAAAACAACAAGCTCACCGCGGTTGATTGCCCGCGCCGGCTGTATCAGCAATGATGTCTGCGGCTGTTTCGGATCGACCGTCAGAAAGATCGTGTCGAGAAGACCCTGGTCGACCCGTCGGCGATAATCATTCATCCTGTCCGCTATCCTCCTCTGGCTGCAGACCCAATTGCAGGGCCTGGATCAGGCCGGCAAGATCACCGGCCAGTATCGCGTCCAAACGATACAAGGTCAATCCGATCCGGTGATCCGTCACACGGCCCTGGTGATAATTATACGTACGGATCCGCTCACTGCGGTCGCCGGTTCCGACCTGGCTGCGCCGGTCAGAAGCGATACTTCCTGTTCTGCGGGCGGTCTCCATTTCATAGAGGCGGGCCTTGAGAACCATCATCGCCCGATCCTTGTTTTTATACTGTGAACGCTGATCCTGGCAGGTTACGACCAGTCCGGAAGGCTTATGCGTGATCCGGATGGCCGAGTCCGTCTTATTGACATGCTGTCCGCCGGCACCTGACGCCCGATAGGTATCGATGATCAGATCGGCCGGATTGATCTGTACATCGACATCATCCACTTCGGGCAGAACAGCGACAGTCACGGTCGATGTATGAATGCGGCCGCCGGATTCGGTAACCGGCACGCGCTGGACACGATGGACACCGCTTTCATACTTCAGCTGGCTGAACGCGCCCTGCCCTTCGATCATGAAAGTCAGTTCCTTGTATCCGCCCAGCTCAGTCTCACTGGTACTGACCAGTTCCACCCGCCAGCCATTCTGTTCCGCGTAAACGGTGTACATCCGGAAAAGAACACCGGCGAACAGTGCCGCTTCATCACCGCCGGCCCCGGCCCGGATTTCCATGATCACATTGCGGTTGTCGGCAGGATCGCGCGGAATGAGCGCCAGACGCAGTCTGCGCTCAAGAAAGT
>RZZF01000106.1 GCA_009929975.1 Clostridia bacterium | reverse complement strand
CAGTAGCGCAGTCCACCATCCTCTGCCGGCCCGTCGGTGAAGACATGGCCGAGATGGGAATCGCCGCTGCGGCTGCGCACTTCGGTCCTGGACATGCCGTGTGAGCGATCCATCAGCTCGCGGACAACCGCCGGGTCGATCGGTTTGGTAAAACTCGGCCAGCCGCAGCCGGCGTCATACTTATCAGCCGAGCTGAACAGCGGCTCACCGGTAACGATATCAACGTAGAGCCCGGGCTGGTCGAACTTGTCGTACTGGCTGCTGCCCGGGTATTCCGTCGCGTTGTCCTGTGTCACCGCGTACTGCTCCGGTGTCAGTTCCTGTCTCAGCCAGGCGTCATCAGGCCGGCGATACAGTTCAGGATCGAGGACATCCTCAAGGTCGGCCGGGTCGATGGCATTCTCAGCGGCTGGATCCGGGAGGCTGTCAAAAGAAATATGGCAGTAGCCGCCCGGATTTTTTTCCAGATAGTCCTGGTGGTAATCCTCCGCCAGATCATAACGCACCAGCGGGACCACCTCAGTCACGATCGGCCGGTCATGGCGGGTCTGCTCTTCAGCGACCACAGCATCAATCACCGCCCGGTCAGCTTCATCGTGATAATAGATCCCGGTTCGATACTGGCTGCCGACATCGTTTCCCTGGCGGTTGGCGCTGGTCGGGTCGATAATCTGGAAAAATTGTTCAAGCAGTCCGCTCAGGGGCAGCCGGGCCGGATCGTAGCGGACATGGACCGTTTCCGCATGACCGGTGTTCTTGTAGCAGACATCCTCATAAGAGGGGTTTTCGGTTTTCCCGTTCGCGTAGCCGACGGTTGTTTCGGCAACACCCGGAACGCGGGCCAGATAGGCTTCCACGCCCCAGAAGCAGCCGCCGGCCAGCCAGATCTCTTTCAGTTCAGCCTGGCTGTAATCAATGGCAAGGTTGGGGTTTTCCGGCAGACCGGAGGACGGATTCATATCATCGCCTTCTTTCCTTGTTGTGTCGGAACCCGCGGATAGGCCGCCGCAGGCTGCCAGTATCAGGGCAGCCGGAAGCAGTACCAGCAGTAAGAGGATCCTGATTGTTCTCATGATGATCACACCTTTTTATTTACATGCTTCGACCGGTGGATCAGTGGCCGAAACATGGCTCGTTACCATTATACCGGCAGGAGTGTTGATTGCCGTTGCCAGCGTGACGGAAGTCTAGGGCTTTTCAGGCGGTCGGAGAGGCAAAGCTTCTGACATGTCCTGCAGCTGGAAGTCAGCGAGCGGCAGCTGGACGGCCTGACCCGTCAGCGCGGACTGATAGATCGCCAGAACCTGTTCGACGGCCAGCAGTCCGGAACGGCCGTCCGCGAGCGGTGGTCTGTGCTGGCTGATCGCGTCAGCCAGATCCCGGTACAGGCCGGTATGTGGATTTTTCAACTGAGCAAAACCAGCCGGTCCGGCTGTGCGCAGCAGCGCTTTGACATAGCGCCAGAGATAGTGTCGGGTCAGGCGGCGGCCGCTGCGGTCGCGTACCTTGACATAGGGTTTGCCGGCGCGGATGCCGGCGCGGATCTCCCCATCGGACCCGCAGATATAAAAGGAGGCCTCCTGTTGCTTCGGATCGGTATTGGTGGTTCCCTCCAGCTGACAGTACACCCCGTTCGCGAGCTGCAGCATCGCCAGCCCGAAGTCCTCTGCTTCCATCACATGGGCCTGCCGGTCAATCCAGCCGCTGACACGTTCCACCGGCTGGCCGAGCAGCCAGGTCATCAGATCCAGGGCATGAATGCTCTGGTTCATCAGTGCTCCGCCATCCGCGTGCCAGGTGCCGCGCCAGGCCGCCTGATCATAATACGCTTGATCATGCCCCCAGCGCACCTTGACATCGCCGTAGAAAAGACGTCCGAATCGTCCGGAACGCAGATCGTCCCGCAGCAGTCCGACCAGCGGAAAGAAACGGTAGATATGTCCGACCGCGATCTGCAGACCCTGCTGTTCCGCCACCGCCAGAAGATGCCGGGCTTCCTTCAAGTCAAGCGTCAGCGGTTTTTCAACCAGGACATGGCAGCCGGCATTCAGCGAGGCCAGCGCGATTGAATAATGACTGCCGCTGGGTGTTGTCACCGCGACGAGATCCGGCGAACATTCCTCCAGCATGGTGGAAACTGTATCATAGACACTGATCGCCGACGACCCGCCGCCAGACAGCTTGAACCGCTTCAGCAAAGACACGGCCGCTTCCGGGCGGGCATCGACGACCGCGCAGAGACGATAAGCTTTTTTCAGGCTCTGGATGGCACGCAGATGCTTGGCCGCGACAACACCACAGCCGACAATGGCCACTTTCAACTGCTTCATTTTATCATCTCACTTTCACCGGCGGTTATCCGGATCAGATAATATGGCTGAAGCGACCCGGAATGCCAGATTCCGGGGTAGATCAGGCCATTCCCTGCCTCATCCTCAGTCATGAAATAGAGCAGCAGATCCCATTGCGGCGTGATCGCGGATCCCGGAACCGCGGCTCGCCAGACATCGCCGTCGTACTGCATCACCAATTCGGCAAACGGTCCGTCCGCCTGACAGGTCCGACGCCAGTGCAGCCGCGGCGGCCGGCGGCTGTCAAGATTTCCCGCGGACAGGACTACGGACAGGTCACGACCGGCTCCGTGCTGCTCCGGTACGATTGCCTGCCAGTCAGGAGCGGCGGGTTCCGGAAGATCATCAAACGCGTCATCCGTTTGAACAGGCTTGTTTTCTCCATCTTGGCTGTAAGTAGTGGAAATAGCAGGCTGATCCGCTTCGAGTAATTGCTCGAGACGGCCAAGATCCGCCTCGATTTCAGGGATGAAATCCTGCCAGTGGCCGCGGCGTACCGTCTGGGCTCCGACACTGAACAGCAGGTCATGATAATAGGAGGATCCCCGTGCCGCCAGCCGCCGCCAGGCCGACAGGGCCTGCCGCAGGTCAGCGCAGGCGCGGGCCAGTCGTTCGCCGCGCCCGGTCTGCTGATAGAGGCTGTAGTTGAACGCGGCCTTCATTTTCCATAGATGATAGGTTCCCAGTGATTCCAGCAGCTCCGCGTCGAGAAAAATCCCGCGCCGCTCCCAGCCGTAAGGATCATCCTGCAGGTCGTCAGCGTCCGTGAGTTTTGCGGCAGCCGTGTGGCGCGCCTGCCGCAGTTCCTGGAGAACCCGGCTCAGCCAGCCCATCTGCTGGCGGCTGTTATAGCGACCGTCAGGGGCAGCGCCGGCCTGACAGGCCGCGGATTCACGGATCCCGCTGAACAGTCCTTCGTCACAGCCCGGTGTATCCTGATACGTGATCCCGAGCTGGCGGAACACCGTATTATGGTTGTGCTCCGCGAACAGCGCCCCCCCTGTTCCCATCTCGGTCCAGAATTGCAGCTGGGGATGCGCCGGAAAGTGAACCGCGGTCAGCAGGGGCAGAACACGGCTGGCCTGAAACAGCAGGCGGGAAAGCGCCGGTCCGGCCGGACCATGGCGCAGGTTCATCCGCCGGGTGAACGAACTTCCGGCCGCGGCCGGGTCATAACCCGTCCGGCCGTAAATCCAGTAGAACGGCCAGTACCGTTCATCATCAAAGGCAGGCGGCCGCAGCCGTGCGTCAGTCAGCAGCGGCCAGCCCGTGCTGCGGATCAGTTCATGGCCACCGCGGTACGAGAGCGGCGGCATCACCTCAAAGCCGGCGGCAGGTCCAAGACGCAGCGAATCGATCAAGCGGCGGGCATAATCCGGATCCGCCCAGAGCAGCAGATTAGATGAACCGTTCTGCCACAGCCGGTAGATCAGGGGAAACGCCCGCGGCCGGCGCAGCAGATCATCATAGCTGTAGCGGCGGCTCAGGTTGAGGTTTCCCGGATTGCGCCGCTCTTCCGCCCGCATCTGGGTCAGATGATGCGGCAGGCCAGCCTGTTCACAGCAGTATTTCGTTGAGACCATGACCGATAGTCCCAGACTCTGCGCGTGGCTGAGCATGCTGTCCGTCATTCCCTTGGCCCGGATTTCCAGATGGATATCGCGCTGTTGACGCTGATTGAAAGCCGCCAGCGCGTCAAACTGAGCCAGCCAGAAGGCCACCGCGCTGTCTTCACTGCCAACGCCTGATTCATGATTGACGCGGAACTGGATCGTGTCAATCGTCGGGCAGGCCTCGAGCAGAGCGGTCAGACCGGCCGCGCAGTAATCACTGATATTCTCCTCCGTCAAGCCTTCCACCAGCTGATCCTGCTCACTCTGCCAGGGAATCTGCTGCCAGATGGCCAGACAGAAATGAAGCCCCATGTCATGACAGCTCTGAACGGTATCCCGCAGGGCGGCCAGTGCCAGTTCCCGCTGCTGTACATACCATGGTTGGAGGGTGACCTCCGGAAAGCCGGGAACAGCGGTGAAAAACGGATAGGGTGGTGAAAGATAAGCGGTATCAAACCCGACCACCAGCGTCAACCGGTTGAAGCGGGACTGCTGCAGCATTTCCAGATAAAAACGGCGCCAGTCGGGGTTCATCCACCAGGACGCGTCATCCCGGTTGCTGATAAAACGGTCGATCCCGCGGACAGCGCAGTGCGGTTTTCCGGTACATTCCGCCCATTCCCGCAAAACAGGCTCACCCTGCTCATCAATTCGTTCCGCCAGTTCCGTCAGGCCGTAGCTCAGGCCGGTGGCGTCCGATCCGGCCAGATAACGCAGGCCATCGCCGGTCCGGCCGTTGGTATAGGACTCAGCAGCCGTAAGCGGTGAACCGATCAGCGGACCGAGCGGCGGCTCATTCTGGCAGCCCAGCAGAATCAGCGGATCCGCCTGATTCGCCAGCAAGGGCTGCTGTGAAATACCGGGCAGCCACCGGCAATCGATCGACTGCCTGGCCAAAGCCTGCCGCAGCCGCGAAACAGCCAGTTGGACCGGCCGGCCGGCCAGAGGACGCAGGATGAAAATCCAGGTCATCGGGGTCACCTCATTTCATTTTCGTCAGATTCAGACATCGCCTCATCCGCTTTGTCTGACACTGTCTCATATTATAGCAAAAAGCCCGGGAGGTTCTTTTTTATCCGGCATTAAATGATAAACTAAAGATATGAATGCTGACAGGAGGCTTTATTATGTCACATGTGATCAATGAACCGGTGAATCGACTGATTGGCCGTTTACCCAAAATCGGGATCCGTCCCTGCGTCGACGGCCGCCGCCGCGGTGTCCGCGAATCGCTGGAAGACCGGACGATGGCGATGGCCCGCCAGGCCGCAGACCTGATCAGCGGAACGCTCCGCCATGCCTGCGGACTGCCGGTGGAATGTGTCATCGCTGAAACCTGTATCGGCGGTGTGGCTGAAGCGGCCCGCTGTGAAGACCAGTTTTCCCGTGAGAACGTAACCGCGACACTGTCGGTCACACCCAGCTGGTGCTACGGCACTGAAACGATGGACATGAATCCTCTGACTGTCAAGGCGGTCTGGGGCTTCAACGGAACTGAACGGCCCGGCGCGGTCTATCTGGCGGCCGTCATGTCGGCGCACGCACAACGCAAGCTGCCGGCCTTCGCGATCTATGGCCGTGATGTACAGGATCTTGATGATACGACGATGCCGGATGATGTCAGAGTGAAAATCCTGCTCTGGGCAAAAGCCGCCCTGGCAGCCGGCACGATGCGCGGACGGTCTTATGTCAATATCGGCGGCCCCTGCATGGGAATCGCCGGATCCTACGTCGACGCCCAGATGTTCCAGGAATATTTCGGTCTGCGCACCGAATGGCTTGACCAGATCGAGATTGAGCGCCGTGTCGCGCATGGTATCTACGATAAGGCAGAATATGAAAAAGCACTGGCCTGGCGTGAAACCTATTGTCCGGAAGGCATGGATCCCAATGAAGGGACGCCGTTCCAGCACAGCCGGGCAGATAAAGACGCGGAATGGGAACGGGTCGTCAAACAGACCCTGATCATCCGCGATATCATGATCGGCAATCCGAAACTGGCTGAAATGGGCTATGAAGAAGAAGCCACCGGGCGAAACGCGATCGCCGCCGGGGTCCAGGGGCAGCGCCAGTGGACCGATCATTTCCCGAACCATGATTTTTCTGAAGCGATTCTCAATTCTTCCTTCGACTGGAACGGCATTCGTGAACCATTTGTCCTGGCGACTGAAAACGACACGCTGAACGGGATGGCGATGCTCCTCGGCCATCTGGTCAGTGACAGCGCGTCGATTTTCGCCGATGTCCGCACCTACTGGAGTCCGGACGCGATCAGGCGGGTGACCGGATGGCAGCCTGAAGGTCTGGCTGAATGCGGCATGATCCATCTGATCAATTCCGGCGCGGCCGCCCTGGATGGCTGTGGCAAGATGCGGGACGAGCAGGACAACGCTGTGATGAAGCCCTTCTGGGAGATGACCGCGGCTGACGCCGATGTCTGCCTGGACGCGACGGTCTGGTGTCCGGCAAATGCCGGCTATTTCCGCGGCGGCGGCTTTTCATCCGCTTTCGAAACACAAAACGAGATGCCGATCACCATGGTCCGGCTCAATCTGATCGAGGGCATCGGCCCGGTCCTGCAGATCGCTGAGGGCAATACCGCCGTTCTGCCGGATGAGGTCAGCC
>RZZF01000414.1 GCA_009929975.1 Clostridia bacterium | reverse complement strand
CCTTCACCTTCACGGGACTTATTGATATGTGACAGCTGATGCGGTGAGATATTGAGCTGTCTGGCCAGGATTTCACGGTCGCCGCCAGCCTGACTCAGCATGTAGATGAAATCACTGTTTTCAAAGATGTTTTCAATCTCACGTGAGGCCAGCAGATCCTTGATATTCTGCGTGATGCCGGTGGGTATGCCGCCCCATTTCCTGAAACGCTTCCAGATCTCAACCGAGTAAGCAGCCGTCTGCGGTTCTTTTAGCAGCAGGTGGAATTCATCAATGTAGTAGCGCGTGCAGTTGCCAGCCTTGCGATTGGTGGTCACGCGGCTCCAGATCTGATCCTGGAAGATCAGCATGCCGAGCTTCTTAAGCTGATTGCCAAGATCCTTGATGTCGAAGCAAACCAGCCGGTTATGAATATCGACGTTTGTCCGGTTGTTGAATAGATTCAGCGATCCATGGACGTAGATCTCAAGAGAGTCGGCGATCTGTCTGGCCTCGTCTGATTCCTGATCCATCAGCGCCTGCTGCAGGTCAGCCAGAATCGGCAGGTTTTCAGGTGTCGGCTCATTTAGATATGACTGGTAGATCTTGCGCACAGCCCGGTCGATCGCTGAGATTTCCTGTGGCAGAAGCCCGCCGCGCCCGCCGGCCACCAGTTCACACAGCGAGATGATAAACTCGGTTTTCAGGAAGAGCGGATTGTCGTTCTCAGAGTACCCAAGATGCAGATCCAGCGGATTGATATGTTGCTGACTATCCGGCGCCAGTCGAATGACTTGGCCGCCCAACCGCGCTATGAGCGGATGATACTCGCCTTCCGGATCACAGACAATGATGTCGTCTTTTGCCACCAAAAAAGCATTAACGATTTCTCGCTTAGCGGCAAAAGACTTGCCGCTGCCTGGTGTGCCCAGAATCAGGCCGTTCGGGTTTTTCAGCTGCTTGCGATCGACCATGATCATGTTGTTGGACAGTGCGTTGAGGCCGTAATACATCGGTTCACCGGTCTGCTGGAAAAGCTCCCGTGTCATGAAGGGGATGAAGATGGCGGTACTGGATGTGGTTAGCGTCCGTTGCAACTGAAGCGGACAGATGGCGAGCGGCAAGGATGCCGCCAGTCCTGCTTCCTGCTGGAAATCAAGCCTCAGGAGCATGCAGTTATGTCTCTGGGCAATATTACCGGCGCGAAAGACATCATTTTTCAGCTGCTGGCTTGTGTCGCCAATGTTCATAATCAGGAAAGTAACCAGAAACATCCTTTCATTATGGCTCTGCAGATCCTGCAGCAAGCGCTTCGCTTCATGGCCGAACGTGGCGAGATCGGATGGCAGGATATCCATGTCA
>RZZF01000413.1 GCA_009929975.1 Clostridia bacterium | reverse complement strand
AGACAATCGAGGCTGAGCTGCGTGAGATCATCGATAATCCACATGACCGGCGGCTGTATCTTGAGTTTCAACCGATCATTCAATTGTCAGGTGACAAGCTGCTCGGGTTTGAAGCGCTGGCCAGGCTGCAGTCCGATGACTACGGCGCAGTCCCGCCCCTGGAATTCATCGCGATCGCTGAGGAGTGCCAGATCATCGGCGCACTGGGCCAGAGGATCTGCCGTTTGGCGTGTCAGTATGCCGTCGAGTTGCGGCATCAGGGATATCGAGATCTGAAGATTGCCGTGAATGTGTCGGCGATTGAACTGATGAATGA
Organism: Clostridia bacterium; assembly: GCA_009929975.1. Taxonomy (GTDB): domain Bacteria; phylum Bacillota; class Clostridia; order Saccharofermentanales; family UBA5734; genus SLHU01. The sequence continues at coordinate 1,027 of RZZF01000413.1, read as the reverse complement.
AGATTTCGCGAACCGCATTTTTTCGATTCTGCGTGAACATGATCTGCCACCGAACGCACTGCAGCTGGAAATCACCGAGTCAACCCTGATGACCGATTTTGATTATGTGAATGATAAGCTGCGCGTTTTACATGAGCATCAGATTGAAATCGCGCTCGATGACTTTGGGACCGGCTACTCGTCCTTTTTCCGGCTGCGTGAGCTGCATGTCGATTTTCTCAAGATCGACCGGGCGTTTATCCAGCGAATCGACAGCATGGATAGGGACCATCTGATCAGCGGTGAGATCATATCGATGGCGCACAAGTTCGGTCTGCGGGTGATCGCTGAAGGTGTTGAGAGCGAAAATCAGCTTACCTATCTGAGGCAGCACCACTGCGACTTGATTCAAGGTTTTGTCATCAGCCGGCCGATAGTCGGACAACTGGCCAGCCGTCATATCGAAAAGCATCCGGACGGAGACATTACCTGGTCCGCCATCCCCAAGACCTGATCAGGGTACTGGCCGAAGCCCGCCTCCTGGAATCCGTTGATTTCCTGAACAGCAATTATTTCATGCAAATCTGATACACCTCGATCAAGCAGCCGCAAAGCAGTGTACCGGTGTGGTGTTGATGTGGTGTCAGACACCAGGGTGTGATTTAATAGATTCAATACATGGTGTCAGACACCAAGGTGTGCATGAAGCAGTGTTGATCTGGTGTCAGACACCAGGAGGGGCTGGTATGGGGAAGAGAATTGCGATCGCGGGATGTGCGGTGCTGGATCATTATAAGACAATCGACATGTATCCGGAACATTCTACTTTGACAACGGTTCGTGAACGGTGGCACGAGGTCGGCGGTGCTCTGTGTAATTGTGCAATTGATCTCGCCCGTCTTGATCCTGATTTGAAAATTAAGACCATTGGTCGCGTTGGTGATGACGACAACGGCCGCATTGTTTGTGATACCTTAATGAAATATGAAAATATTGATGTATCGGGTGTCATCAGCAGTGGCCAATCATCGTTTACCGATGTCATGAT
>RZZF01000412.1 GCA_009929975.1 Clostridia bacterium | reverse complement strand
TCTCCGTTACCACCAGAATATCATGGAGGCGATCAACCACCGCGAGACTGATCTGGCCATGCTTCTGATGAAGCGTCATATAGAAGAAAATATCGCCCGGATCATCCAGATCCAGCAGGAAACCGACGACGCGCAGACAACAGCCTGACCAGCGCCATCAAGCCGACAGTTCAGCTGTCGCGGAAACAGGAGGATACACATGTTCAGAATGAAGGGCGTCGTCCCCCCGATGATCACCCCGTTTCAGGAAAACGGTGATCTTGATGAAGACAGCCTGAAAACACTCGTCCGCTTTCTCAGCCAGAAAGTCGACGGGCTGTTCATTACCGGGTCTTACGGTGGCGGACCGCTGATGAATCTGGCGGAACGAAAAAAGGTCGCGGAGATCACAGTCGAGACAGCCGCTGACAAAATACCGGTGATTGTTATGGTTGGAACGACCAATAACCGCGAATCGGTTGAACTGGCCAGGCATGCCGAGGCAGTCGGCGCGAAAGCCGTGGCCGCGGTAGGACCCTATTATTTCACCCACAAGAAAGAAGATCTCATCTGCTTTTACCGGGATCTGATCGAAGCGGTCCGGCTGCCGGTCTTCCTGTATAACAATCCAGCCTTTCAGGGCTATGAAATCAGTCTGGATACCTTGCAGGAACTGAAGGCGATCGGCCTGCGCGGTGTCAAAGACGCGACATTCAATATCCTGACCCACGCCACGTATCAGCGCCTGCTGCGAGACGAGCAGTTCGATGTCGCCCTGGGAACCGAATCGATGTGGCTTTCGGCCCGGGCACTGGGCTGTGAAGCGTTCATTCCCGGGCTGGCCAACGCGTTTCCCGAGATCAACCGTCAGATGTATCTGGAGGGCATGGCCGATGAGTTCGCCGCCTGCCGCCAGACGCAGTTCAAGGTCAACAAGCTGCGCGATATCATGTACCTGGCCCGGTCAACCCAGCTCGCGATCTATGCCATGCTGGAGCTGCGCGGGATCATCAAGGCCTACCCGCGGGCACCATTCGTACCGGCAACCGAACGGGAAAAGCAGTCGATCGGCAGCGCATTGCGCGAAATCGGCATGCTGAACCAGTAAAAAGCAGGTGATGATTCATGTTTGCCGCCCTTGACACCGGTACGACCAATACCAGAATCTATCTGGTTGATCATGGCCAGGTCATCAGTCAGGCCAGCGAAGCGGTCGGCCGGTCGCCGATCAACCGCTTCAACCAATCGACGGCCTCGTCCGGTTTGGAAAACAGCGGAACTTCCCGGCCGGCAACCATCACTTGGATCGACGGATGACGCTCTCGCAAAGCGAGGAGGGTTCGACGGGCCTCGGCCGTCATGCC
>RZZF01000411.1 GCA_009929975.1 Clostridia bacterium | reverse complement strand
GCGCTCCGTCACTGCTGAACGCGAGCACGCCGATATCAAGGTCAGCGAGAATCGATTCCGACTTGCTGCGTTCGTCAACGAATTGCCGGACCATATCCGATATCTCATCATCACGCTGGCGGCGGTGCTTCTTTTGATAGTGGCCGCAGAGAAGCAAACACAGGGCAGTCACGGGAAGCGCTGCCATCAGAACGATCCACAGCGGATGCAGATTGGATAATGTATTGATTACCTGATCAACCAGCGGGTTCAGTACAGATCCGGACCACCGGCCAATCGCACGATCAGTCATGTACAAGACATAAACTCCTCAAATTAATCGTTCGTCTCCGTTACAGGGAGCGGATGACGATCAAAATAATATCCGACACCCCGTTTGGTCATGATATAGCGATAGTGATGCTGATCCGGTTCAATCTTCTCACGGGTCCGGCGGACAGTTACATCCACGGTCCGGACATCTCCGAAATATTCATAGCCCCAGACTTTTTCCAGCAGGGTCTCACGTGAAAAGACCTGCCCGGCATTCTGAGCAAGGAAGCGTACCAGCTCAAACTCACGCAATGTCAGTTCAATCACTTCATCGCCGCGGCGGATCTGATAGGCCTCCTGATCAATCTCCAGTTCCCCGAATACCATGACCTTCTGATGTCCGCCGCTGTCAAACTCACTGAGATTGACCCGGCGCAGCTGTGCTTTGACTCTGGCCAGCACTTCACGGACACTGAACGGCTTGGTGATATAATCATCGGCTCCCAGTTCAAGACCGAGAACCTTGTCAATTTCCTCGCTTTTCGCGGTGAGCATGAGAATCGGGACACTTGTCTGCTGACGCAGACGCCGGCAGACGTCAAATCCGTCCATCTTCGGCAGCATACAGTCCAGAAGAATCAGGTCGGGGCTCTGGTTGAGACCCATCTCCAGCGCCTGAGCGCCATCATACGCGACCAGGGTCTGATAACCTTCACGTTCGAGATTCGCTTTCAGAATATCAACGATATTATGCTCATCATCCACGATGAGAACTTTCGCGCCCATATCGACCCTCCTCAACCGTAGTTTAACCCGCGCCGTACGGCACTGTCCGATGTCTGATTTTACTCAACGATCATTATAACATGCTTTACCTGATCTTTCCGCATTGTAATACGAATGGAACAAGAGCGGTATCCGGTCGTGTGAGTCGTTCAATCGTCATCGTGATAAATAAAAAACAGAGCTATCGGCGTGAACCGATAGCTCTGATGAATCCGGCAGAGACCTATTTTCCCGGGCCGTTACCAGCCAAGTATCGTCGGCACAAGAGAGCTTAACTGCTGTGTTCGGGATGGGAACAGGTGTGACCT
>RZZF01000410.1 GCA_009929975.1 Clostridia bacterium | reverse complement strand
TACCCGCCATGGTGATGAGAACCTGACAGGTCAGCTGGGCATTGAACTCTATTATAACGATCTTCTGACCGGACAGCCGGGCTACACCTATGGTGAGACAGACAACTATTCCATGGGCGGCCTGCCCTTTACGGTACCGACCAGCCTGCGTGCGAAAAACGGCGAGAACCTGATGCTCAATCTGGACATCAACATTCAGAAAATCGTGCAGGAAGAACTGGAAAAAACGATCCGGCTGTATGATATCACCCAGGGTGGTGTCGCGATTGTCATGGACCCCTACACAGGGGCAATATTGGCGATGGCTGATTATCCTTATTTCAGCAGCGAAAAACCGACAGAACAGCCGGTCACCTGGCAGGGTGAGTCGTGGGACACATCGGATCCGGCGACAATTGAGTACCTGTCGGCATCGGTTTGGCGAAACCGGGCAATCTCTGATGGCTACCGTCCGGGCTCGACCATGAAGGCACTGACTCTGGCGATGACGCTGGAGGAAGCCAATGCGACGATCAACCGTGAATTCAACGACGCGCCAATCCAGGTCCGCGGTGAAACGATCTCCTGCCACAACAAGGTCGGACATGGCCATGAAACACTGGAACAGGCCTTCTGGCGCTCCTGCAACCCGGTCTTTGCCCAGTTGTCGCTTCAGCTCGGTGTCGACCGCTTTTATGATTATGTCCACGCGTTCGGCCTGAGAGATAAAACCAATATTGATCTGCCGGCAGAAAGCACCGGACTGATTCACAGCCAGCCGACTGAACTCGACATGGCGACATTCTCCTATGGCGAGAGCGCGACGGTCACACCACTGCAGCTGGTGACCGCCTTTTGCACCTTCGCCAACGGCGGACGTCTGGTCCAGCCGATGATCGCCAAGGCGAGCCTTGATGAACAGGGTCAGACTCTTCGTGAATATCGCAATGAGACCGTTCGCAATGTTATCGCGGATACGACAGCGGCACAGGTTAAAGACATGCTCAGCGGTGTCGTGATGTTCGGAACCGGTTCAGGTGCCTATGTCGAAGGCTATTCCGTGGGCGGCAAAACGAGTACGGCGACTTATGTTGAAGGATCGTCTGTCACGGGTCAGCCAAGTGATAACCCCGACGACTACTACACGCTGTCATTTGCCTCGATCGCGCCGACGGAAACGCCGGAGATTGTCACCCTCGTCGTTCTCTACAAGCCGGAGAACCAGAAATTGTCATCATCAATCGCGGCCAGGACGAATGGTCAGATTGTCTCACGGACCCTTGAATATCTGGGAACCGAACGTGAGTACAGTGAAAATGATGTGTCACGACTCAGTGCGGTCGCGCCCGTGCCGAATCTTTCGGGAC
>RZZF01000105.1 GCA_009929975.1 Clostridia bacterium | reverse complement strand
GAGGGCGATCTGCACAGTGTGCGCCAGTCATGTGATCTGGAACAACGCCGCCGGGGCCAGCCGCCGTCACTTCTCATTTCGGCGGAGAACGGCCAGGGGATCACTGAACTGCTGGATGCCCTGACCCGGCTCAATCTGGCGGGAACGATGACGGTTCGTCTGCTGATCCCTTATCGTGAAGCGGGCTGGCTTGACTATGTCCGCCAGCATGGCCGTATTGATCATGAAGAGTACCGCGACGACGGGATCGATCTCTCCATTCATATCGCCCATCGCTGGTTTTCTCCTTTGCGTGAGTTTCAGCGTCTTGCGAATCCAGACAAACAAGGCTAAACTGATTAGACAATCAAAAGATAAGATGGTCAAAGGAGGTGCGGCCGCTCGGCAACCTGATGAATGATTATGAACGAAGAGTCAATGAATTGCTCCTTGATATATTTGACAAAATTCTCGTAACTGAGGAGAAAGCATTGAGCAAGGGGAATTTCAGTGATCTGTCGGTGGCTGAAATGCATACACTGGAAGGTATCGGGCTGTATGAAGCCAGGACGATGAGCGAGACCGCGGCGATTCTCGGTATTACGACGGGAACGCTGACCGTAGCGATCGACCGGCTGGTACGAAAAAATTATGTTGACCGGTACCGTGATCAGAACGACCGCCGTGTTGTGCGGATCCGGCTCACCCGGAAAGGGAAGCTGGCTTATCGCATGCACAGTAAATTTCATACTCTGCTGGTTGACCGGCTGACCGAGCCACTCAATGAAAAACAGCGGCAGATTCTACTCGACACGCTGCTGTCGATCTCTGGTTTTGTCAGTGAGCAGTATCGCCGCTATGTGACACATGCAGGCCAGGAGGAACAGAAACCATGACCGCAATCAAACGACAGGACATACAAAGCCAGGTAATCAACACCATTGCCGACATCACCGACCGGATTCCCTCCGATCTGAACGAGCAGACCAATCTGCTGCATGATCTTGATCTGGATTCGCTGGCCTTGTTTGAAATCGTGATTGATCTGGAGGCCGCCTATGATCTGCGTATTTCTGATGAGGAAATCGAGAATCTGAGGACGATTGGTGAGATCGTTTCGTTTATCGCCCGACGGCTGGATCAGTGATCCGCCATGAAACTGGAGGTTATCCGATGCAAACCATAACCGGAGTCCGGCACTATGATGTCCATGAATTCAGCGATTTGCGGGATATGCTGGCACAATCCGTACAGCGATACCCTGATCTGCCCGCGTTTCGCTTCCGTTCCACCCCGCAGGCGGAACCGGAAACCCGGACTTACCGTCAGTTTGACCAGGACATCAAAGCCCTGGGCAGCTGGCTGACGACCCTGCCATCTGTTCATAACCGCATCGGGATCATCGGTGAAAACAGCTATGCCTGGAGTCTGGCTCATGCCGCGGTCATCAATGGCGCCGGGATTGTCGTACCGATCGATCGCCTGCTGCCTTCATCTGAGGTTATTGATCTGATCAAGCGGGCCGATGTCGATATCCTGTTTTATGATCCTTTCGTTCAGCCATATCTGGATCAGGCCGTTCAGGAACATCCGATGCTCAAGACCCTGATCTGCATGCATCCTGATTTGCTGAGCAGGGATGAAAATGTGCCATGGCAGCTCCCGGAGGCGACGGGTGATGCTCTGGATGGCGCGGCCGTCCGTTATCATCGTCTGGACGACTGTCTGGCTTATGGACGCCAGCTGCTGGATGCCGGCCACCGGACCTGGCTGGATAAGAAAATCGATCCGGATGTGATGGCCACCCTGCTGTTTACTTCAGGGACGACCAGTGCTTCGAAAGCTGTGATGCTCAGCCATCGCAATCTCGCGGCGAATATCAGGGCCCTGGCCGGCGTGGTCACCCTGCCAGCCGGTATCCGCATGCTGTCAGTGCTGCCGCTGCACCATACATTCGAGAATACCTGCGGCCTCTATATGGCGCTTCATGTCGGCGCGCAGATCCATGTGGCCGACGGGCTCCGCTATATCCAGAAAAACCTGGTGGAGTACCAGATTGAGATGATCATCGGGGTTCCGGTACTTTTCAATAATTTCTATGCCAAAGTGCAGGCGGCACTGGAAAAAACCGGCAAGAAGAAACTCGTCTACCGGATGATACCGGTCACTCAGCTGCTGCGCAAAGTCGGCATTGACCTGCGCCGGCGCATCTACCACCAGCTGTTGGACGCGTTCGGCGGCCACCTGCGGCTGGGAATCTGCGGAGCCGCGCCGATCGATCCCCAGGTGATCAGTTTTTTTGATGCCATCGGCATCCGGATTCTTGAGGGCTATGGCATGACGGAAGCTTCGCCGGTCATCAGCGGCTGCAACACGAAAGTTTTCGTACCGGGAACGGTCGGACAGCCCCTGGCCGGGGTGACCCTCGCGATTGATACCGATGAAGACGGCGGAACCGGTGAGATTCTGACCCGCAGTGATTGTGTCATGCTCGGGTATTATAATGACCCGGAGGCAACGGCCGAAACGATCGATGCTGATGGCTGGCTTCATACGGGAGACATGGGCCGGATCGATCCGAAATCCGGCTGCCTGCAGATTACCGGTCGTCTTAAGTCGATGATTGTGCTCAACACCGGAAAGAAAGTCTTTCCTGAAGAGATTGAGCATCTGATCGGACAACACGAGATTATTCGTGAGTCGATGGTCTGGGGTGAACTCGATGAATCCGGTGATGTGGTTGTCAGCGCGAAATTCGTCATCGACCGGGATAAACTGGAAAAGGAAAAAGGCGGTACGGTAGATGACCAGTCAATCCGACAGATGCTTGATCAGCTGATTCAGGATATCAACGCGAAGATGCCGTCTTTCCGCAGCATCCGACACTATGTCTACAGTTTTCAGGACATGGTCAAGACAACGACGCTGAAAATCAAGCGACCGATTGAGATTGACCGGATGAAGCAATTGATGCAAAAACAGCAGTTGAAATGGCGGGAACTGACAGGCCGCAATATCGACACTCTGGATGATCATTCCCAAGCAAAAGAAAAGGATACTGATTCTGGAGGACGAAAAGATGAGCCTTCCCGCGAACGCTGAACGCCCCGGACACTTTGTTTTCATTGTCAATCCACAGGCCGGCCGGCGGGGCAGCCGGAGTATGATCCGCCACATTGAGACGAGCCTGAGCGGATATCCGGACATCCAGGCTGAGTTCGCGATCACTGAAGCTCCCGGACACGCCACACGGCTCGCCGCAGACTATGCCGCGCGCTACGGGGCTTCAGCGGTTATCTTTGCCTGAGGCGGCGACGGGACCGCCAATGAAGTAGTTCAAGGTCTGGCCGGGACTGATGCCGTGATGAGCGTCATCCCGATCGGGACCTCCAATGATTTCTGCCGCGCGGCTTTCAGCACAGTCCATCTGAAAACATTGTATACACGGCTGGCGAACCCGCAGATCCGGCCGATTGACCTGATTGAGTATGACAACGGGATCAGTCTGAACATCGTATCGCTTGGACTTGATACGATGATTCAGATTCACGCCCAGAAACTGATTCGCCGCTGGCATTTGCCCGGCCGCATCGTCTATCCACTGGCGATTGCCGCCGGCCTTGCCGGCAAGCGCCAGTTTGATATGCGCTTCCGTTTTGATGTGGTTGATGAACATGGAGCGATCGTCGACGCGACGGGCGACAGCCGGTTCATACTTGCCGCGATCTGCAACGGCCGCTATTACGGCGGTGGGTTCAATCCGGCACCGAAAGCCAGCCTCGATGATGGGCGGCTGGATGTCTGCCTGGTTGACAGCCTGCCGCTGCGCCGGGTTCTGCCGCTTATTCCGCTCTATAAAAAAGGCCGCCATCTGGGCCACCCGGCGATTCACACCTGGACGGTCGTCGGTGGTGAGCTGACGGCTGATATTGATCCGCTGCCCGGCAATGCAGACGGGGAAGTCTTTCATCGCAGGACGATCCGGTTCCACGTGCTGCCGCGCCATCTGCGGTTTGCTTTTTATTGATCTGAAGTGCCACACCGGTCGGGCGCTGGCCATGGTATCGGCTGTTTTCCAGACGATTCGTTCAGTTACGCGGTATCCGGCGATCCGATGCGCATGATTCCATCCATTCCTGCAGGGCTGCGGTCATTTCGTGAGCATTCCTGAAATCCTGTGGCCGGAGAGGGGGGCCGAAACGGATCACCACCCGTTGTTTTCTGCCGGTCTGCGGATCCCGCGGCTGCGGCCGCTTCATATGGCGGCTGAAGACCTCATAACCGCCATCGATAAAGACCGGAACCAGCGGAACCTTGCTTTTGATCGCGATATAGGCCGCGCCATCTTTCAGTTCCCCGAGATGTCCATCGGATGTGCGGGTGCCTTCAGGGTGTACCAGCAGGATATTGCCCTCATCAACTTTTTTCTTCGCGATGATCAGACCACGGACCGGGTTGCCGAAGCGGTCGATCGGAATGGCTCTGCCGACCCGGAGAATCACACGACCCAGCCAGCCGTGCTGAAATTCAAGATCGCTGCCGGCGATGCAGCTCAGATGGTGGAAATGCCCTCTTGGCAGGTAAGCGCCGATCCACATGCCATCGACATATGTCTCGTGATTGGACGCGATGACATACGGCACCTGAGCCGGTATGTTATCCCGGCCTTCGGCACTCAGGCGGATCAACAGACGGGTGGCCGTCATCGCGATCGCGTTCGCGCCATAACCGATCAGGCCACGCCGGATCGGCAGCTGGTCTGAGCGCCACTTGCTGAGCCGCTGACCCGCCGCTTTTTTTATTTTTTGCAGTTTGCTCAATTTATGCCTCCACGGTGATCTTTCCTTCGGATCCAGGCCGGAGCGTAAGACACCTGTCAAAAGAATAGCACAATTCAGTCAGAATTTCGACGGAAGATCTGATCTGATATACTGAAAGAACAGATGACCGGAACCGGATGAAAGACAGCGATGGCGGTACGCGCCTGCGGTCGGAAGGATCGATGAATGGTACAGCTTTTATATGGAACCCAGCGGGAGCGTCTGCGTCAGGACTGCCTTAACCAGGTTGCCGCGCACATGCACAACTGGCCGGATCGACGCGCGGTCATGCTGGTTCCGGAACAAGGCAAAATGGAAATGGAGCGTGATTTCCTCAATCTGCCGGATCAGCCAAGTTTGATGATGGCCGATGTGCTCAGTTTTCGCCGGCTGGCCTGGCGGCTGTTGGGCGAGGTGGGTGCGCAGCCGCGACAGACCGTTGACGCGGTCGGCCAGGCGATTTTGATCCAGCGGATTCTGCGGCGAAATCAAGATGAGCTGCGCCTGTTCAGCCAGATGGCTGACCGGCCTGGGTTTGTCCGCCATGTCGCTTCGGTACTGGGTGATTTTCGCCGTTATCAGGTCAACGCCGAAACTTTGCGCCAAGCCGCGGAAACCTGCGGCGATGATGCACTGAAGGTCAAAATCAATGATTTCGCGATCATTTCCGCGGCTTATGATCAGGCCCTGATTGAGCATGATCTTGGTGATTCAGAAGACGATCTGCTGCGTCTGAGCGAGCTGCTCAATCATCTCCAGTCTCTGGCACAGCCCTGGCCCTGGCCTTGGAACCGGCTTTCGTGGCTGCGTCAGACCAGTTTCTGGATCAGTGGTTTTGGCGAGCTTCGCAGCTTCACTCCGCAGGAAATGGCGATTATCGCGGGACTCGACCGGCTGGCGCATGAGATTCACATAACGGTCGCGGCCGATCGGCTGCCGGCTGATCGCGAAGGCATACAGGACGGATCAGATTTTTTTCTGCCGGGACGACGGACCGCCTGGCAGCTGGTGGCACAGCTGCCGGTCACCCGGCGCCGGCAGATCAGGCCTGACCAGATCAACGCGGGTGATCTGGCGGGTGCTCTGTTGATCAATCATATCCGTGAACCCCTGTCACCGGAGATCATCAACTCGCTGGCCGCGGGGCTGCCATTGTCCGATGACGCGGCCGATCAGGCCGCGCCGCGTCAGATGGTCAATACATTGAAAGACTGGCTGCGTCTGACCCGCATGACTGATCCTGATCAGGAAATCCGCTGGGTCGCGGGCGAAATCCGCCGGCTGGTCCAGACAGAATCCTATCGCTACCGGGACATTGTCATCGCGGTCTGTCAGCCGGCCAGTGATTATTCCCGCCTGCGGCTGATCTTCCGGGAATATGGCCTGCCTGTCTTTCTTGATGCTGATCGCTCGTTGAACGGGACTCCGCTGATGCGTCTCGTGATCAGCCTGCTGGATATTGAACTGACCGGATGGTCCCGTCAGGCCGTTATGTCCTATCTGAGGACGGGGCTGCCCAGTGCTCCGCCTGAAGCGATTGACCAGTTGGAAAACCATTGGCTGGCTTGGAATCTGTTCCGTTCTGACCGCTTGTTTGATGCGCGCTACGATACGCGGGAACGCGGACTGACCCCGGAACTGGCCACCCTGCGCGACCAGCTGCTGCTGCCGGTCCGTGATGTGCTGAAACAGCTGCGGCGGGCCAGGGCCGGTACGGAGAAGTGCCGGCTGCTGCAGGCATGGCTGATCCAACAGGGACTGGATGAAAAAACCCGGCAGCGGATTGATCGCCTGGTTCAGAGCGGCGACATGGAAAATGCCGTCACCCTGGCACAGTCATGGAA
>RZZF01000104.1 GCA_009929975.1 Clostridia bacterium | reverse complement strand
GCCCATAGCCATAGGCGACATGCAGGATATCATCACGGGTCATACCGGTCGCGGCGAGGGCGCGGCAGCAGCATTCACTCCAGATATCGATGTCCTGCTGCGTATAACCGACAACCTTCTGTTTTCCGGTTGTTCCGGACGACGCGTGAACACGGACAATCTCCGACATTGGAACGGCAAAGGTTCCATATGGATAATTCTCACGCATGTCTTCCTTATCTGTGAACGGCAGTCGGGAAAGATCGTCAATTCCCCGGATATCACCTGGTTCAAGACCAGCTGCCCTCATTTTTTTCGTATAATAGGGAACCGTCCCGTCGATACGGCTGACACATTCCACAAGACGCCGACCCTGAAGCGCTCGCAGTTGATCATAGTCCATCGTTTCCATCGCCTGATTCCAAATATATCCGCTCATGTTTCCCTCCGAAACTTTGTTAAAAACATAAACCGGCCCGGGTATCATGTCAAGCCGGACTCCTCACCCTGCTCCGGCCGACTCAGCTGCCGGACCCGGATCCTGTCTGCAAACATGATGACGGATTGCCCGTTATCTGGAATGAGCCGGTAATGCCGGTCAGCCAGCACCAGTTCAAAATGGTGGCCGAAGTCGGCACTGAATCCGGCACGGTTATAAATCGGAAAATGAACCGGGGTCTGATGGTCATCAGGCTGGAAAACCAGTTCTTCCGCCGTCAATATAATGGTTCCGCGCCGCTGATCCTTCAGTTCTGCCTGGTTTTCCTCCACCACGGCGAGACAGCCGGGCTGGCTGACTTCACCGGTCTGATCATTGAAACGTCCGATCTGCCACTGATGCCATGCCAGAGGGCTCTCCGGAACAATGCCTTCCGAATCAATACGATGAAGGAAGCCACAGGCATCCATTTCAGCCGTCATGCCGCAGGCGCGGCAACGCAGGGATTTGCCGGATGCTTCAATCACCAGGTCACGGTCACAGGCGGGGCAGGCATGGCACAGGTGGTGAAGCGACATCGCCGGCGCGCGTGAACGGAAGCGAATGTTGCGTTCCCGCTGCCAGTCATATTCATTAAAGGAAATCGCCTCTGTAATTATTTTCTGGACCGCAGCCGCATTGAGCAGCTTGAAATCTTCCGGCCTGAACAGGATCTGGCTGGACGCTTCCACCCGCCCGCGCCTGATCCAGCTCGTCGACCAGCGCGGCCAACTGAGATAGGCACCATAAGTCTTAACGACAACAACCGTACAGGCAGAGCGGTAAACCAGCTTGCCAATCGCCTCATCGATCGGCTGGGCGGCTCCGTCCGGTGATCGCTGGCCTTCCGGATAGATACCAAGGACTTCACCGGCCGCGATCACCCGCAGCATGTGTTTGAGGGCCTGGGTGTCGGTTCGGAACTGCACCTTGGGGATAGCCCGGACACGCTGAAGAATATGACGGATCAGCGGTTTGCGGAAAAATGTCGCCGAAGTCAGGAAATGGATTGGCCGCGGCCAGAGTGATGCGGCCATGAAAACGGGGTCCAGATAGGACGGGTGGTTGCCCAGGACAATGATCGGGCCTTTGATGTCAGCAATTTCCGCATTTTTGATCACCCGGCTGCGCAGAAGGATCCGGGTCAGCCCGTGCAGAGTATGCAGAATCAGAGAGTAGAGCCAGCGGGAAGGCGGTTGTGATGCGTCGTATCCATTGCGTTTCATGTTGCTGATTGCCCGGAACCATCGGGTTTGGATGGCTCGATTCCTTTCATTGTCAATGCGATCCGGCGCCGGGAGATATCCACGCTGAGAACCGCGACCGTCACCGGCTGGCCGGTCTGGACAATGTCCATTGGCGACCGGACATACCGGCTGCTCAACTCAGAAACATGAACCAGGCCGTCCTGATGAACGCCGATATCAACAAAAGCACCAAAATCCGCGACATTGCGGACCACGCCCTGCAGGATCATCCCTGGCTTGAGATCCCCGATCTCCATGATATCCGAACGCAGGACCGGCTGCGGCAGATCATCCCGCGGATCACGGCCGGGCCGCTGCAGAGCCTCAAGGATATCCTGATACGTCAGCAGGCCGAGGCCGAGTCGTTCGGCCATTGCTTCAGCCGGCTGGGCCGCAGCGATCTGCGCCAGACGCGGTGATGGCGGCTCACCGAGGATTTCACTCAGCTGATAGACCTGAGCATAGGCCTCCGGATGAACCGGTGTGTTGTCGAGAATTTCCTCACTTCCGGGAACCCGGAGAAAACCGGCACACTGCTCGAATCGCTTCGGTCCGATTTTGGGTACACTGAGCAGCTGACGCCGTGAGGCAAACGGTCTGCCTGTCTCACGCTGGCTGACAATCGCCTGCGCGGCAGCCGGACTCAGGCCGGCGACATACGTCAGCAGCGCGACGGAAGCGGTATTCAGATCCACACCGACTTCATTGACACAGGCCTCAACAACACCCCGCAAGTCATCACTGAGTTTCTTTTCACTGATATCGTGCTGATACTGGCCGACACCAATCGACTGCGGTTCTATCTTGACCAGTTCAGCCAGCGGATCCTGAACACGCCGGGCGATCGAGATCGCGCTGCGCAGAGAGACATCATAGTCCGGAAACTCCGCCGCCGCGGCCGGTGAAGCGGAGTAGACACTGGCGCCGGCTTCGCTGACGAGCAGGAACGGCACTTCCAATCCCTGTTCGCGCACAAGGCTGCTGATAAACTGTTCCGTTTCACGCGACGCCGTTCCATTGCCGATCGCGATCAGATTGATGTTGAATCGCCTGATCAGTTCGAGGACCTGCCTGCCGCTTTCCGCGATGGCAGAACGCGGCGGAGTCGGATAAATGACACCGGTGGCCAGGACAAGACCGGTCGGATCAGTCACGGCGAGTTTGCATCCCGTGCGAAACCCTGGATCAACGCCGAGCACCGTCCGGCCGCGCAGCGGCGGCTGGAGCAGGAGGCTTCTCAGGTTCGCTGAAAAAACAGCCAGTGCCCCTTCTTCCGCCTTCGCGGTCAGTTCAGAACGCAGTTCGGTCGTCAAGGAAGGAAACAGCAGACGTTTCCAGCAGTCGGCCGCAGTCTGCATCAGCAGATCATGGCAGCTTGGATGAAATGGCGGGAGATGAGTCATCATCTGCTTTACAGCCCGGACCGGATCCAATTGAATACGGACCTGCAGCTGTTTTTCCCTTTCACCCCTGTTCATCGCCAGAATACGGTGATCGCGTACCCGGGACACCGGTTCCTGATAATCGCCATACATATCATAGACTGTCACGGCCGGATCGCTGTCTTTGCTTTTCCGGCAGATGATGTCAGCTTCCTTTTCCATCAGGCGGCGGCAGGCCCGCCGCACAGCCGCCTGATCCGCCCACTGTTCAGCGAGGATATCACAGGCGCCGGCGAGCGCGGTTTCCGTATCCGGAAGCGCTTCGCTTGTCCTGACCAGATGTTCAGCCAGCCGCAGAGCCTGGCTCAGCGGCTGGTCAGGCTGTTGCAGATTATCCGCGAGGGGCTGCAGCCCGAGATCGCGTGCCATCGATCCGCGGGTCCGCCGTTTGGGGCGGAACGGACGATAAAGATCATCAATTTCCGTCAGTGTCGCCGCGCCGTGGATCGCCTGACGCAGCGCTTCTGTTAAAAGTCCCTGCTCATCAATCAGGCGGCAAACATCCCCGCGCCGTTCAGCCATGGCCCGGTCATGCTGTAGTGACGCCGCGAAGCGCCGAAGCGACTGATCATCAAGATTGCCGGTCATTTCTTTACGGTAGCGGGCAATAAACGGGATGGTATTGCCATCATCAATCAGACGGATTATCTGCTGAGTCTGAAGTTCGGACAGAGCGAATTCATTTCTCAGCTTTTGCGCAATGGACATGCTGACACCTTTCATCGGTTATATCGTATTTCCAGAGAAAACCACTTATGTCACAATATGATAACATATTCGGATTATGATAGAATAGATTGCAGACGCGGAGGTTATTTCATCGTATGGCACGATATTGCTTTTATTGTGGTCGCGAGCTCGAACCCGGTGAGAAATGTGACTGCCGACATCATCAGGAAAGCCGCGGAGCACAGTCTGACCAGACAGACACCGGGCATTCATCCGGATCGTCCGCACGAAAAAACTCCACGGATATCAAGTCAAAAAAGAAAAAGCGGCCCGCACAGAAAAAAGCGCGGAAAACGCCTTTCCAGACAAAGAGAACGGTCAATTCACAGCATCACGCAGCTGCCCTGCGCAGTCTTTTTCGTGATGCCCTGAAGCATGCCGGGCGTCTTCTGGCCCACCCGGCTGAGCAGATCCAGCGCTACGCGCTCGGCACCGGACATCGGGCAGTGCCTCTGTTTCTCATTCTGCTGGGTACAATGTCCGGCCTGCTGACGGTTCAGGCGACTGAGCAGACATATCTCAAAACGATTTTCGGCTTGAGTATTGTCTCCGCCCAGTTCGGCGGCCAGCTCTCCAGCCGCCTGTTTCTCTTTATCGAAGGAGCCGGTATCGGACTCTCCCTTTTTCTGCTGCATACGCTGATCTATCATCTTCTGCTGCGCTATGTCTTTCGCCAGGCTTTCTCGTTTCACCGCCTGATCAACGCACTCAGCCCTTCCGGTTTTTTCAGCGCGCTGTTTCTGCTGGCCGGATCAATGATGCTGGCCGGATCATTCATCAATACGCTGCTGATGGTTGTCGCGGCGATCGTTATCGCGATTCTGGTCCAATCCACCGCGCTGCGCCAGACAACAGCCTTAACCGACAATCAGGTCATCATCCTGACAGCGACCGCGATGTTCATGCTCCTTAGCTTGATCGCGCTCATTCTCAATCTGTCACTCCCGGTTCTGGAAGCGCTGCGCAAAGACAGTTTTCTGATTTGAGGTTATGACAGGTCAGCCAGAGGGGTCTGGCTCAATTCCCGCAGAAGCCCGACCGCCGTCGACTGGTCAACCAGCCATTGATCCGGCAATACCAGTCCGGCAGCCGCGATCAGCTGCTCTGTATTCTGATAGATCGACCGTTCCAGATCCAGGTTATACCATTGATCATCTTCAGCTGCGACCATGAAATGGAGAAGTGCTGATTCGTCAGGTTCCTGTGGCTGGTAATAGAAAAAACGGCGGGCTTTGACCGGCTGATTCTCCTGGCGGAGTAAAGACAGCTTGAGCAGTTCGACCAGGCGGTCATCCAGTCCGCTGTCAAAAATATGAATCTTCTCGATCAGCTGGTTCTGGTCCGTGACCAGCCGGATTGTCCAGTCCGGCTGCGCATGGTCCAGGTCATACGGCTGCCAGGCTGCCGGGTTCTCAAGATCCGGTTCATAGGCAATCAGGAATTTCTGTTCAGAGTCGAGATAAACCAGTCCGGATTCAATCTGGAACTCACGGCCGCAATTGCTACAGGGGTGCAGTTGAAGTGTTTTGCGCAGCAGGCGGTCCTTGAGATCCGGATCGGCCTGCGCATGGACCAGTGTCCAGGCTGTCATCAATTCTTCATTAAGGCAGACCGGACAGTGGAAGGTTTGTTTAATAAACTGGCTTGGCTGCATATCAAACTCCTGAGTCAAGATAAAGGCGGCCCGGGCGGACCGCCTTTCCATTGTTATTTTATCATAGAATGCTTATGCGTCTGTCGACTTTGCTGATTCCGCTTCATCCCCGGCAGGCTTTACGTCCGCTTCCGTATGGACGGAATCCGGTGTGGCCTGAACAACAATCAGCGCGCTGTCACCCACCTCAACCCGGGCGATGTCCCCGGCCTTGACGACGCCATCAAGCATCGCTTCTGAAAAGCGGTCCTCAACCGCGGACTGGATCAGACGGCGCAGTGGTCTGGCTCCATACGCTGAATCATAGCCGTGATCGGCCAGCCAGGTTTTCGCCTCATCACTGACTTCCAGTGTCAGACCCAGATCGGCCACGCGTTTCTGCAGCCCCGCCAGCATGATGTCAACGATGCGGAGCATCGCATCCCGGCTGAGCATCCTGAAGAATATGATCTCATCAACACGATTGATGAACTCCGGATTAAACGTCTTTTTCAACTCGTCCA
Source organism: Clostridia bacterium (assembly GCA_009929975.1). GTDB lineage: Bacteria > Bacillota > Clostridia > Saccharofermentanales > UBA5734 > SLHU01. Next base: position 614 of record RZZF01000104.1, on the reverse strand, counting down.
TGACCAGGTCTTTGGCTTCCTGATAAGATTTCCCACCATAAAGTTCGACATCTTCGCGAGTGGAATTTTCATGGTTCAGAGGCGCGAACCCAATCTTCCGGCCATTGCTGCCGGTCAGCATTCTGGCGCCGATATTGGACGTCATGATCAGGATGGTATGATTGAAGTGCACCGTACGGCCCTGACCGTCTGTCAGCCGGCCGTCTTCCAGAATCTGCAGCAGCGCGTTGAAGACATCCGGATGCGCTTTCTCAATCTCATCAAACAACACAACAGAGTACGGTTTGCGACGAACCTTCTCGGTCAGCTGGCCACCCTCGTCATATCCCACATAGCCCGGCGGAGATCCGATCAGCTTGGAGACATCGAATTTCTCCATATACTCCGACATGTCGACACGGATCAGGGCCGACTCGTCACCGAACATGACATCCGCGAGCGCTTTCGCCAGCTCTGTCTTGCCGACACCGGTGGTCCCCAGGAAAATGAATGATCCGGTCGGGCGCTTCGGGTCTTTCAGGCCGAGCCGGCCGCGGCGGATCGCCTGGGCAATTGAACGGACCGCCTCATCCTGACCAACCACACGTGTCTTCAGCTCATCCTCAAGCTTGCGT
>RZZF01000409.1 GCA_009929975.1 Clostridia bacterium | reverse complement strand
CGTCAAACTCGCCTGTGGATCGAGATCAACTGCCAATACGCGCATACCTCTCGCTGCCAATTCGGCCGCCAAATTCGCGCTCACAGTGGTTTTTCCAACCCCGCCTTTGTAGTTGATTATCGATATAGTAGTCACCACGTCATCTCCTTTCTGGTTACTTATCATGGCTAACAGCGTTATTATGCGGACTTCAGAGATCCGGTACCCTTTAAATTGATTAAAAACACACAGATTCAGCGCGACATTTTTATTGTCGTAACTATTTATATCAAAATATTATTTTCGACATTGCCTTCCCGTAACACCCCGCTGAGATCGGCTTTATGTCTCGACTGAAGCCAGCTTTATGCCCGCTATCACTCACGTCCTTTCATTCGCGTTCGATCTTGATCAAAAAAGTTTTAGCTGATTATCACCGATGCCGTTCTGCCGCAATGACAGGAAATGCCATGTATTTTGATCCGTCCCGATATCGGCCACGGGCCATCACCATTCGGCAGCCACCATGCGGCCCGCCTCCCGGCGGCGCATCGCGGCCGGGGTGTGGCCGAAGCGGCGGCGGTAGGCCGTGGTGAAGTTGGCCTGGCTGTTGTACCCCACGGCCAGGGCGATTTCGCTTAAATTCGTCTCGGTCTGCCGGAGCAGATCCCGCGCCCGATCCAATCTGGCGTCGCGCAGCAGGGTGAAGGCCGTGGCCCCGTACAGCTGCCGGAAGCCGTGGTTGAGCTTGTTGCGGTTCAGGCCGACCGCGCGGGCCAGATCCTCCAGGCCGAGCGAACCATCCAGCCGCGCAAGAAGCAGGGCATGGGCCGCGCGCACCATCTCCACTTCCCGGCTGGAAAGCGCGGGGTTGGTTGTGGGGTGCGGTTCCAGTTCGGCCAGATGCAGGGCGGCCAGTTCCAGGGCCTTTGCTTCCAGATAGACGCGCCGCAGTGCATTGCGGAACGGGCAGGACAGAATCTGTTCCACGATCTGCCGGGATGGCGAGGTCATGACCGACTGTCGGAGCAGGCGGCAGGGGCTGCCGGAGGCGCATCCTGGGATGTGGCTGTCGGTAAGGGCCGGATTTGTGGTTCCGAAAAGTTCCTGAAACGTGGGCAGGGAAAAATGCACGGACACTCCGCGCACGGGGCCGGGGGAAATGTCCGTCACGCCCCGTGTTTCGGGCAGGCAGGACAACAGGCAGTGTCCGGGTGGCCGCTCCAGGACAGTTCGGCCAGGGCCGCGATCCAGGATGATGCGCATATCCTGGGTCAGGTTGCAGCACAGACTGACGGGCGCGCAGTCTATTTCAAAAGGGATGCGCATGGCCGACGGACATTCGTCGGACGTCAGCAGCAGGGTCAGACCGGG
>RZZF01000103.1 GCA_009929975.1 Clostridia bacterium | reverse complement strand
GTGGCGGTTGCTTATGAGGAGCGTGGTTATTTGTTAGATCCTGACAGTTTATGGCAGATGATTCTACTTGTATTCTGTTTATTTCTTTCCGCCTTTTTTCTACGCGCTCATTCTGGCTTATCTGATCAATCCGCTGGTCCGCTGGCTGGCCAGGCATAAAATCCCCCGCCTGCTCGCGATCATCCTGGTCTTTCTGCTGATTCTCGGCATCCTGACAGGACTCGGCATCGCCTTTATCCCCCGGCTGGCGTCCGACATTGCCGTTCTGGTCCGCGACATTCCCGATACGGTCAAATTCATTACCAGCTTCATCGATGACTTTCGCGAAGGACGGCTGGCCTTTCTGCCGGACTTTGTCTTCGATTTCTTCGATATTGATGAGGAGCTGAAGAAAATCGGCCAGCTGGTGCGCGACTCGCTCGACAATCTCTATTCCCTGCTCATCTCTTCGACCGGAACACTGCTCGACATCGTGATGACCCCGCTGATCGCTTTCTATTATCTCAAGGACAAGGACCGGATCATCAAGACAATCATGAGTCCGTTCAGTTCAGATCTCAGGCAGAAGATCCGCTCGATCAGCGGTGATATTGACAAGGTGCTCGGCGGATTTATCCGCGGCCAGCTGATTGTCGCGCTGTTCGTCGGCATCCTGACCGGCGTCGGCTGCGCGATCATCGGCCTGCCGCATGCCCTGACCATCGGCCTGATCGCCGGACTGACCAATATCATCCCTTATTTCGGGCCGTGGATCGGCGGGATTATCCCGGTCATTCTCGCGCTGATGGAAAAACCGATCCTGGCGCTCTGGGTCGTGATCCTGATCGTGATTGTGCAGCAAATCGAATCCAATCTGCTCTCACCGCAGATCATGTCGCATAGTGTCGGCCTGCACCCGCTGCTTGTCATTTTCTCGATTCTCTTTTTCGGTCATCTATTCGGTATCGCCGGCATGATTTTTGGTGTGCCGCTGACCGGATCGATTATCATCATTTCCCGCTATGTCCTTGAGGCACGGCGACATTTCCGTTCCAGCCCGTTTATCAGTCGATAGGAGGAAACAACATGTCACAACACGCACTGCATCACCCTCTGCCGCGAACCAGCCCTGAATCAATCGGACTGGCCAGCCGCCACATCATCGAGATGACTGAAGACATGAAGGCCGCCGGGATCAATCCGCATGCCTTTCTGCTGCTCCGTCATGGCCAGGTCTTCGCTGAAGGCTATTACGCGCCCTATGGTCCCCTGATGCCCCAGACCGTCTATTCACTGAGCAAGAGCTTTACATCGATCGCGATCGGCCTGGCCGCCGCGGACGGCAAGATCAGCCTCGATGAGCATCTTGTCGACCTGTTTCCGGATGATCTGCCGGATGTCGTCAGCCCAGAACTGCAGGCCCTGACGGTACGCGACTGCCTGCGCATGGCGACCGGCCAGCCGAAAGAGCCAGATCTGGTTTCAAGTAATCCGGTCAAAACCTTTCTGGCGACACCATTTTCCGAAATGCCGGGACAGGTCTTCCGCTACAATACCGCCGCCACGTACATGCTCAGCGCGTCCCTCAAGACCAAAGGGATTGATCTCGAGCCCTTTCTCCAGGAACGGATCTTTGACCATCTCGGCGTCAGCGGTATCCGCTGGATGCGAATGCCGCAGGGAATCTGCACCGGCGGCTTCGGCATGAGCGCGCTGCCGGAACTGATCGCCAAATTCGGCCAGCTGATTTTGCAAAAAGGCCGCTGGCAGGATAAACAGCTGATCGATCCGGATTACCTGGCCCAGGCGACAGCCAAACAGATCGAAACGCAGAATGATGATAAGGAGAATGTCGGCCGGCGCGGCGACTGGTCACTCGGCTACGGCTATCAGTTCTGGCAGACACGTGACGGCAGTTTCCGCGGTGACGGCATGTACGGACAGTACTGCCTCGTTGTGCCCGACCGCGATTTCGTCCTGGCCATGACCGCGTTCACCGATGATCTGCAAAAAGAACTGGACATCGTCTTCGACCGGATTGTCGCCAACCTGTCCGATACGCCGCTGCCGGAAGATCCCGGAGCGGCGGCCGACTTGAAAACCCATCTCGGCGCGCTGCGCGTTGAATGGCCGGTTCCGGTGGATGATGGTCTGCCGCTGGATCCGAAATGGGGCGAAACGGTTTGGAAACTGGTCAGGAAGGCGCCGAATCATCCCTTCGGTCCGCGCTCGTTCAAATCAATCCGGGTTGAACCGGCTGGTCACGGACTGCGTCTGATCATGGATGGCGATGTGCTTGATCTGAAGGACAAGACCTGGCAGCTGCATGAAATTCCGGATTATGGCATGCTGCGCTGGCCGACACAGATGCTCACCTCATATGGCCTGCAGGATGGGCGCCGGCTGACGGTCCGCCTGTTCTGGCTCGAGATGCTGCAAAAGCTGGAGTATGTCATCGACTTTTCAAATGAAACCACCACGCTGACCGCATCGGATATTCACGGCAGCAAACCGGAGATTGTCTTCCAGTCGGATCTCCTGCCGCAAGAATAACATGATCCGCGACACCCGACGCGGCCGGTTGCCCTCACAGGCCACCGGTCGTGTTTTTTGCGGCAAAAAGCCCCGCATGCGATCATACGGGGCTTTCATGGTACGCCTTCAGGGACTCGAACCCTGGACCCACTGATTAAGAGTCAGTTGCTCTACCAACTGAGCTAAAGGCGTGTCTGGTCCGCTTGCGCGAACAGTTGCTATTATAATGAGTCCGCGGCGGCCTGTCAATCGCCTGAAGCGGAAAATCGGGCCGATTCAGCCACGGATTACAAGCCGTTGGCCAGCAGCGTGATGATTGTGACCAGAAGTCCGTACAGCGCGAAGACCAGCTGGACCAGCCGGCCATCGCAGCGGCGGTACATCCAGGCCGACATGGTCGCGATCAGGAGTGGAATCGCCATGCCGGGCAGCCGCGCCATCATCTGGCCGCCGAAGAGGAAAATATGGACGCGGATCACCGGCGGCAGAACCAGCCAGCCAATCACGGTCATAAGCACGGACAGGCCAATGATCCCATAGGCGATATTCCGTCGGGTCTTTTCTGTCATGGTGCTTCCTCCGTAATTTCCGGCAGCGGTTCCGCGTCGGGCAGCCGGGCGAGAATGCCGCGCGCGGCAATGATCCCGCTGGCACCGGCCTGTGACAGGCCGCGGGTGATCCCGGCGCCGTCACCGATCGCGAACATGTTATGCAGCGGTGTTTCCAGCTCAGCACTGAGCTGGAGTCGCGAACTGTAGAACTTCACTTCAACCCCGTAGAGCAGCGTGTCATGGTTCGCGGTCCCGGGTGCCAGCTGGTCCAAAGCATGAATCATATCGATGATATTGTCGAGATGGCGTTTCGGCAGGACCAGGCTGAGATCACCCGGTGTCGCCTGCAGGGTCGGCCGGACGAAGCTCTGCTGCAGCCGGTGCGCGTTGGTGCGGCGGCCGGCTTCCAGATCACCGAACCGCTGGACAATCACGCCGCCGCCGAGCATGTTGGACAGTGATGCGATCCGTTTACCGTATTGGTACGGCTCACGGAACGGTGATGTGAAGCGGTTGCTCACGAGCAGGGCGAAATTGGTGTTCTCGCTGTGCAGGGCCGGATCCGTATAACTGTGTCCGTTGACGGTGATGATGCCGTCGGTATTTTCCGTTACGACCTGGCCATAGGGATTCATGCAGAAGGTACGGACGACATCCTGATAGATCTTGGTACGGTAGAGCAGCTTCGCTTCATAGACGGCATCGGTAATCTCCCGGAAGACGGTCGCCGGCAGTTCCACACGGACCCCGATATCCACCTGGTTGTTGATCAGCTTGAGCCCGAGCTGGTGGCACTGCTGGCTGAACCATTCCGCGCCTGAGCGGCCGGGCGCGACAATCAGATAGTCCGACTCCAGCTCGCCCCCGGACGTCTGCAGGCGGTATCGCCCGTCATCGAGCGGCTGGATGCGGTCGACGCTGACACCACAGCGCAGATCGAGACGGCTGTCCAGAAAATCAGCCTGGGCTGCCAGGATATCTTTATTGCGCTCGGTCCCCAGATGCTTGCAGCGGGCGTCGAGCAGATGCAGATCAAATCCCATCGCCTTGCGCCGGATCACATCGGCGGCCTCGGTCGCGGTGGAAAAGACTTCTTCCGTCGCGCCGAAGGTCAGGTTGATCTGATCCACATATTCAATCAGCTCCATCACGGTCTTGGCCGGTTGATAATCAGTCAGCCAGCCGCCGAACTGGGTCGTGAAATTGAATTTTCCGTCGGAGAAGGCGCCGGCACCGCCGAAACCACGCATGATATCGCAGGATGGGCAGTTGATGCAGTGGTCAGTCTTGCCGTCGACAATCGGGCAGCTGCGGCGGCGGATCTTATGGCCCTGCTCGAGCAGCGCGACCTTCAGATCCGGCCGTCGGGTCACCAGTTCATAGGCAGCGAAAATACCAGCCTGGCCGGCTCCGACAATCATAACATCATAGGATTGTTTCATGCAGTTGATCCTTTACAGAGAATCCGGCTCGACAGGCGGTTCGATTGTTTCCGCTGCCGCCGGTGGGACCGGCGGATTCGCCGCGACCGGGAAAAATCCGAGGTCTTCCATGGTGCAGTAGCCTTGCTTGACAGCCGACTGGCGCAGCTCGGCGAACAGTTCAGCATACGTGGCCATCACATAGGGTGTGACAAAAAACACACCGATGCCACAGGCCAGCACGCCGAGCAGGAACCAGCCGATGAACGACAGATCCAGCACGAAGATATTCATCTTATGGCCGTGGGTCATGGCGATTGACAACTTGAGGGCACGACGATGGCCGATCTGCGGGTTGTCAGCCAGAATCCAGGGCGTCATGCGGTAGCTGTAGCTCTTGATGATCGAAGGAATCGACAAGGCGATGGAGCCGAAGACCCAGAGAATGACCAGAGGAGTCAGCGATAACAGCCACTCCGATTCAGAGCCGGCTCCGAATGACAGACTGCCCTGGCGGGTCAGCAGGACGACGGCCGGCAGCAGGATCAGGGTCGGCAGCATTGCCAAAAGACCCCAGAGAAAGAGAAAAAGATTCATCCAGAGCATTGAACCAACGGTCTTCAGATACTGTCCGCTGCGAAACGGACTGAATACCTGGCCGATCGCCGGGATGGACTGGGCTTCGCGTGAGCGTGAGAACCAGCGGCTGCCGCCGACCTGTACGACAGGCGCGACAAAGATCTGGTAAGCCAGTCCAAGCAGGACCGCGAATCCGGCAAAAATAAGAACCAGAATGAAAATACGTGAAACGAACACACTGTCCAGCTGATCCTGAAAATAGCGGAACCATTCCCCGGGCTGATCCCAGTACTGGCGGAACATCTCACCGTGTTGTTCCCAGTCACCGTTCCATCCTCTGCCGTCGCGTCTCCGCAGGGAACTGGCATTGAAATGGAAGGTAAAGATTCCCGATCCACTGCCTGAACTGAGTATGGAGACGATCAGGGCCGCCGCGAAGGCGTACCAGTATTTGCCGCGCAGATGATCTTTCGCCTTGGTTTTTAACTCACGTCTTGACCACATGGTTCTGGTCCTCCCTGCCTGTCATGGTTCAACCGGCCGTTGTCAGCCGATCATGGAAACGATCATACACAGGATATTATAACCGTTTCCATCCTTCGCGTCATGCTTTATTGCCGACAGGCGGTCCCACGATTATAATAGGCATGACAACCGGCTGGAATCAGGAATCGATCCTTGCTTTCAGCCCGACGATCGGAAGGTGGCGGCAATCATGGAATGGTTTGATGGAAGTATTACATCAGTTAAGGGAATCCGGGCCAGCGGCGTGGCCTGTGGCCTGAAGAAAAACGGCGAGCCGGATCTGGCGCTGATCGTCAGTGAACGGCCGGCAACGGCCGCCGGGGTTTTTACCCGCAACCTGGTCAAGGGACATTCCCTCCAGTTGACGATGAAACGGATCAGCAAAGGCCAGTGCCAGGCGCTGGTCATCAACAGCGGCAATGCCAATGCCTGTCTCGGCGAAGCAGGCCTCTCCGATGCCCGGACCATGGCGTCGCTGGCTGCCAGCCAGATTGACTGCGCGCCTGAGCTGGTTCTGGTTGGTTCAACCGGTGTGATCGGCCAGCCGCTCGACATGCAGGCGGTCCGCGACGGAATTGAGGCGGCAGCCCGCAGCCTCGGCGACTCTGCTGAGCACGGCCATCAGGCCGAACGGGCGATCATGACGACCGATCTGGTGCCGAAAGAAGCCGTGATCCGTTTCCAGATCGGCAGCAATACCGTGACGGTCGCCGGCATGGCCAAGGGTTCCGGTATGATTCATCCCAATATGGCGACAATGATCGGTGTCATCGCGATGGACTGCGCGGTCAGCCAGCCGGTGCTCTCTGAGATGCTGCGCCGCGTCAGTGACAAGACATTCAACCGCGTATCGGTTGATGGCGACACCAGTGTCTGTGATATGGTGATCGCCCTGGCCAACGGGCTTTCCAGCAGTACGCTGATCCAAAGCGGGACCGCTGAAGCCGATCTTCTGGAAAAAGCGCTTGAACGGGTCTGCACCCGTCTGGCCAAAGGCATCGCGGCAGATGGTGAGGGTGCCAGCCGCATGATCGAGATACGGGCCGAGCCACTGCCAACACAGCGACAAGCACTGCTGATCGTTTCAGCAG
>RZZF01000102.1 GCA_009929975.1 Clostridia bacterium | reverse complement strand
TCCGGCTGTTTATCCTGCCGGATACAGTCAATAAAATGTTCATCCTCACGCAGATAGGCGTCGGTAAACAGGGTGCGCCAGCTTGTCTGCACCGGCTGGGCAACGCCTTGTTTCGTCACCGTTGTGATGCGGTGGTCCTTCATTTCTCCGAGATAGATGCAGCCATGGGTTCCGAGAATCTCAGCCCGCGCGTCATACCCGTAATTGACCGAGACCGCGCCGTCGAGCATGCCCTGCATCTGGTTGCGGAAACGCGCGATCATCACGACATTATCATAGTAGTCCGGATAGTCTTCTTTCGCGTCCGGGCAGCGATAGTTTCCGGCATAGGCGAAGACGGATTCGAATTCGCTGCCGGTAAACCAGCGCAGAGAATCGATATCATGGCTGTTGACCTCAGCCAGCGGTCCATTGCTTTTTTTCAGATCATATGTCCATTTCATCGGAATGCTTGGCCCGCGTGTATTGGAGCGGACCATGACCACATCACCGATCTCGCCCTGTTCAATCGCCTGAAAGGCCCGGCGGAAGCTTTCATCGAAGCGGCGCATGAAACCGATCTGCAGCAGGACACCGGCCTTATCACAGGCATCGATCATCCGGCGGCATTCCATCGCGTTCATCGCCATCGGCTTCTCGCAGAACACATGTTTGCCGGCCGCGGCCGCGGCCTCAGTCATTTCACAGTGCAGGGAGGTCGGCGCGACAATGACCACCGCGTCGATATCCGGGCACTGCAGCGCGTCCCGGTAATCAGCATAGGCCCGGTCGATGCCCAGTGTGCGGCAGGCCGCCCGGCGGTTTTCCTCAACCGGATCAGCGACAGCGACCAGATCGGCCCCCTCAACCATCCGGCGAAAATTGACAGCATGGATCATGCCGGCCCGGCCGGCCCCGATCAGACAGATATTGACCGTATTAGCCATACGGATCTCCTTTCCGACCGCCGGCGTTCAGCCACGGCCGCAGAAATATACTGACATTATACCATGATCACTTGGCATATCAGAGTAGCATTTGTTGTTTGACACTTATTTTTTGTTTTTTGTTGTTGATTATTGATGTTTACCCACCATTTTATGTGTTATTTCGTGGTTCAAGAAGAAACTCTGGTGCAGATTATGATAGAATGATAGACATGAACGATCATTTAGAAACGCTTGAACAGGAGGCTGAACCATGGCCGATTATACGATAGGGATTGATGTCGGAACACAGGGAACCAAAGCGGCATTGATGAATACAAAGGGCCAGATCGTCGCGGAATCGTTCGCGCCGTCCAGACTGATCCGACCGGCTCCCGACCAGATTGAACAGGATCCGGATGATTTACTGTCGGCCGGTATCGCGTCAATCCGTGATGTGATGGAAAAGGCAGGCTGCCGGCCCGGTGAAGTCGCCGCCGTCGCACTGGCCGGTCAGATGGCCGGCATCATGGGCATCGGCCGCGACGGCCAGGCCGTCACGCCATATGACAGCTGGCTGGATCAGCGCTGTGGAGCCTGTTGGGATGATCTGAGGGAAATTGGAGAAACAAAGATCATCAAGCTGACCGGTGGTCCGATTACCTATGCCCATGGACCCAAGGTACTCTGGTGGAAAAAATTCCGGCCGGACCAGTATCGGCAGATCGCGTCATTTGTTCAGCCGGCTTCCTGGCTGGCCATGCAGCTGTGCGGACTGGACGGCTCCCAGGCCTTCATCGATCATACTTATCTGCATTTCTCCGGCTTCGCTGATACCCGGCAGCGGATCTGGTCGGATGAACTGCTTCAGACCTCAGGAGTTGAACGCAATAAAATGCCCCGGATCGTCAGGCCGGCTGACATCGTCGGCCACGTCACGCAATCAATGGCTGAAGCGACCGGCCTGCTCGCGGGAACTCCGGTCGCCGCCGGCTGCGGTGATACGGCCGCCAGTATTTTCGGAGCCGGGGTGACACAGGCCGGCATGGCGATCGATGTCGCCGGAACCGCGTCGGTCTTTGGTGTCGCGGTTGACCGCTTCGCGCCGGATACCACGAATCGTACCCTTTTGTTCGCGCCTTCCGTCCTCGACGGACTTTATACGCCGATGGCCTATATCAATGGCGGCGGCCTGTGCCTCAAATGGCTGCGCGACGAAATTTTCGGCGATGAGGAGCAGGCACCGTCCTATCGCCGGCTCGATGAAATGGCCGCGCAGATCGCGCCAGGCAGTGACCGCCTGCTCTTCATTCCACATTTTTCCGGCCGTGTCTGTCCCAATGACGGCGTGGTCCGCGGCAGCTGGATCGGCCTGAGCTGGACACATGGCCGCAGCCATCTGTTCCGTTCGGCGATCGAAAGCTTTGCCTATGAATACGCGATGTATCTCGACATTCTGCGCCGGCAGCTGCCCGATGTGGCTGTCAGCCAAGTCATCAATGTCGGTGGGGGCGCGAAGAGCCACCTGATGCAGCAGATCAAAGCAGATGTGCTGGGGATACCCTGGACAGCCGCGGCCTATTCAGATACCGGCCTGCTCGGCACAGGGGTATTGGCTGGGCTGTCGGTCGGCTTGTTTGATGATCCGGTCAAGACACTCCAGATGATCAATCAGCAAACTGAACCTGTGCAGCCGGACATGAGCCGTCATCAACTCTATCAGCCCTACCGGCAGGCGTACCAGGACGCCCTGACCGCGCTGCGGCCGGTCTACGCGGCACTGCAGGAGCACCAGCGAAAGGATTGAACCGATGAAACACAGCATGCTCAGTGAAGAGCGGCGCCGCAAAATAGTTGATCTGGTCCGCGTGAAGCATCAGGTCACCGTCGCTGATCTCTGCCAGCGCTGCCAGGTCTCCGCGGGTACGATCCGCCAGGATCTCTCGGTGCTCGATCAACGGGGCCTGCTGCAGCGGACACACGGTGGTGCCGTCAGCTTGAACCGCCGCGGCTTTGAACCGCTGGCTGATGAGAAACAGATTCTGCACCAGCAGGAAAAACAGGTGATCGCTTCTCTTGCGCTGACCCTGATCCATGACGGTGACACGCTGGTCCTCGATACAGGAACAACAACCCTGGCGCTGGCCCGTCTACTCTCGGCCAGACGCCAGCTGACCGTGGTAACCAATGACCTGGCGATCGCGCTTGAACTGGAAGCACAAACGGACATCACGGTCATTCTGACCGGTGGCCTGCTGCGGCGGCAGTTTCACTGCACGATCGGCCCGGCCGCGCTGGCCAGTCTGGCTGATCTCAGGGTTGACCATGCCTTTCTCGCGGCCAATGGCGTTTCGCAGGAAGACGGCCTGACCACGCCGAATCTCGATATGGCCGATCTCAAACGCGCGTTTCTGACGATCAGCCGTGAAGCTCATCTGCTCTGCGACAGTTCCAAATTCGGCCGGACCAGTTTCGTCCGTTATGCCAGCCTCAGTGAAATCCACACCCTGATCACGGATGACGCCTTAAACGGCGAAGAAAAACGGACACTGGCCGAAACCGGTGTCCGTCTCATGATCGCGCCGATCAGTGAATGACTGTCTGACGGCTGATCAGTTCATTTCCCACAAAGTTCCAACATGGAAAGGGTCGCCGGCATCTCGTGGGCCGTATTGACTTTATCCGGTCCGGTGACGAGATCGAAGCAGGATACGATGATCTTTCCGTTCCAGACCCGCGGCTCACCCGGCTGGTCCAGTCCGCCGTCAAGGCCGTCACAGTCCGGGCTCTGGGCAATACGGCGCAGCGTTCCGTCGGGTGACATGCAGCAGATGGCATTCGCGGAAAAGTCCGCGATGTACAGATTGCCGTTGTCATCAAAACAGAACCCATCGGTTGTGCTGAGCTGCGTGGCATCCTGGGCATAGACTTCATTTTCGATCACGCAGCCCTGCTCATCCATGATGACACGATGGACCGCGCCATCACCAAAATTACCGACGTACAGATATCCGTTGCGGTCGAACTCAATACCATCCGCACCATACTGCACGTCCGGATTAAGGGTAATGAACGTGGTCAGAATGTTCGGATCGGCCAGCGTATTCGTGACCGCGATATTTTCATCATCAAGATGGAAACGATAGACACAGCTGACCAGTAGACCGGACGGATCCTTCACCTTGCTAAGCGCGCTCTGTGTCACATACAGGTAATCACCATGGACTTTGACGCCATTGGGGTGTTCCATACCGGAAGCGACGACCGTTGTCTTGAGGATCTCTCCTTCTTCGGTTACCCGGACACGCAGCACGCGGCCTTTGAACTGAAGATCAGGATCACCGGACCATCCCTGATTGTCACAGATGTAAAGATCACCATCCGGTCCGAAAGCGATTCCCATGTTTCGAGCCGCACCGGTTTCCTCGAGAACCGGCACCTCAAACCACTTGCGGATCCTGCGTTCCTTGTCAATCTTGACGATAACGCCCGGCATTGACGGGTCGGCATAGTTCGGGCAAGACAGAACCAGATGACCCTGGCGGTCGATTTCCATTCCGTCAGGCGTGCTGATGTAGTCAGGTAGAATCGTAAAAAGATCGGGCTGCTGCATGATAATATCCTCCTAGTTTTGTCTGGCCATGCTTGATTGGCCATAATGCTGCGTCATCTCCATCGGACCGGTCAGCGCAGTTGGGGGAAAACCGGTCTGAGCGCTTGATAGCAGGCCTCAAAATTATGTCGGGCCGGCTGATACGCGGCGGTTCGCGCAGGATCGGGACGGAACGAATTGGCGACACTGATATAGCGGTCAATCGCTGTGAAATCCTCATACAGGCCGACACCGACTCCGCCGGTGACCGCCGCGCCCATGCTGGTCGCTTCATCCAGATAGTTGAGCCGGTTGATCTCGGCCGACCACACATCCGCCATAATCTGGCACCAGACATCCCCTCTGGCACCGCCGCCGATCAGGTTGATCCGTGAGATGTCCACTCCGTGTTCACGATAAATATCCGCGATGATCGCCAGGTTGAAGGTGACGCCTTCCAGTACAGACCTGAACATGTCCGCACGTGTTGTCGACATGTTCAGTCCAATGAACGCGCCTTTGGCCTGCGGATCCCAGCGGGGAGCCCGCTCACCGATCAGATACGGCAGAAAAATCAGACCGTTCGAACCGGGAGGTGCCTGTGCGGCCTGTTCGTCAATCAGCTGATAAGGGCTGATTCTGCGGCTTGCGGCCAGTTCAGCTTCATGGCGGGCCATCGTCTGTTTCATCCAGGCATAGGCTTGTCCGGCTGCCTGCATCGTCCCACAGGGACAAACCATATCCGGAACAATATGGATCCAGTTGAAGGTCCGCATCTGTTCGTCAAACACGGGTTTCCGGCTCGCATAGGAAATCCAGGCAGATGAACCGATACAGGCATGCACCACATTTTCCCGTACACAGCCGGCTCCGACGGTCGCGCAAAGTCCGTCACCGCCGCCCATGACCACCGGTGTCCCCGGTGCCAGTCCTGTGGCAGCAGCAGCGGAATCGGTCACACCGCCGGCGACATGCGTTGAGGGAACAATTTCCGGCAGTTTGTCCGGATCAATCCGTGCCGCTGCCAGAATTTCTTCAGACCAGACACGTTGTTCAAGATCAAGCGCGGTCATGCTGGTCGCGTCACTGTACTCGGTCATCAATTGTCCTGTCATGCGGTAAACGATCCAATCTTTGGCGTTGACGACTATTTCGGTGCGCTCATAGATATCCGGTTCATTGTCCCGCACCCACATCAGTTTCTGCAAACCGTATGACGCACTACTGCGATGTCCGGTCAGGCGGTAGAAACGCTGCGGGGTCAGAGCTTCGTCCAGCTGTTTCGCCTGCTTTTCCGCCCGCTGGTCCGCCCAGAGAATGTGGGGACGCAGCGGCTGCCCGTTTCGGTCGAGGCACAGGCAACCCATCATATGGCCACTGAAACTGACCACCGCGATCGAGGCGGGATCGATGCCGCTCTGGCTGAGCATATGCCGGGTCGAATCACAGACCGCGGTCCACCAGTCTTCCGGATTCTGTTCAGCCCAGTTCTGATTGAAAAAATGGGTTTCATACGCCGCGGTCGCGCTGCTGACCAACCGGCCATCCTCAGAAAAAAGCGTCGCCTTATTTCCGGATGTACCGAGGTCATGCGCCAACAAATAACGTGTCATTACAGAACCTCCCGTCTATGACGCCATCAGGACAGATCGCGGATCAGATTATCCAGGGCCATCCGGCCCATTTCACGTGCCGCCAGTTCAGTTGAAGCTGCTGTATGCGAGCCGAGGACAACCTGCGGCAAAGAGAACCAGAGCGGGTTCTCCGGTGGTTCTTTTTCAAAGGCATCGAGCCCGGCGCCTGCCAGATGTCCGCTTTGCAGGGCAGCCAACAGCGCGCTCTCATCAATCAGCCCGCCGCGCGCGGTATTGATCAGGACTGAACCGGCACGGAACATCGCCAGTTCCTTCTCCCCGATCATCATCCGGGTTTCCGGCAGCAGCGGGACATGCAGGCTAATAAAATCAGACTGCCGATAGAGGGTTTCAAGGCTGACCCGTTCAACCTGGTGATCTTCCGCCCACCGTGCGTCCCACTGGACATCAAAGGCGAGAATCTTCATGGAAAAGCCCTGCGCCCTGCGGGCCACCGCCCGGCCGATCGCGCCGAGACCGACGAGCCCCAGGGTTTTCCCATAAACATCCCCGCTGATCATCTTCTGCCAGTTGCCGGCCCGGCACTGGCGGTCAATCTGT
>RZZF01000408.1 GCA_009929975.1 Clostridia bacterium | reverse complement strand
ATTCGGAATGGAATCGGCTGATCCGCTGAACTGTACACCATCTGGAAAAGCGGTACATAGAGCCGGCTGGCCAGGTGTCCCAGCAGGACACCGAACAGGATCGCGACCCCGGAGACAAGCCCCTGCTCGGCGATCAGCATCCCGATCACCGACGATTTCCCCAGTCCCATGGCGCGGAAAATTCCGAACTGCAGGACACGGCTCTGGACCAGCATGATCCAGTAGATGAGAAAGCCGATAGCGCAGACCAGCATCGAGACAATGAATCCGAGGGTGAGCGCGCCATTGGTCCCCTGCAGCTGCGGATCATTTTTCGCTTTTGTGATCGCCTGATTGGCGGAGTCGATCGAGAAAATATTGATTTTCTTTTCTTCGATGTTTTCGTAGATCATGACATCGGTCGCAGCCGCGTCGCGTTTCAGCCAGACATCATACGGCTGCATTGCGGTCCGGCTGAGTACATAATCAAGGCTGGCGACGATCAGGCTGTTTTTTGTCAGATTGCCACGGGCGTCATAAATCAGCGGCTGATAGCCCGGCCAGTAATCCGTGAAGGCGACAATGACACCATCAGCGGTATCCTGCCCGTTGACCGTATAGATCACCGCGTCTCCGACCGCCAGATCCAGACTGTCACGCAGATCCGACGAGAGGATAACACCATTGGGCATGCTGATCATCACGTTCATATAGTCATAGAGATGGTGGCTGAGGATATCCTGGCGCCACCAGGCGGTCTGGGCGAAATCATAGGGATCAATCGCCATCAATTCAAGCGGATCGCTGCGTACGCCGCCCTGGCTGATGCGTGTTTCATTAGAACGATAGACGCGGGTCGCGTGTTCAACGCCGTCCAGGCCACTGTATTTCCGAATATCCGGTTCGACATATTTGATCACATCCGACTGCGCTGTACCTGCCGGCTGAGGGGATGACGCGCCGTCGATGATCGGCAGGCCGTCAGCACTGTAGGGCTGCCAGTATTCCCGGATCACGATATCGGCACCGGTCTCGCTGCGAATGGTATCTTCTGTATTTGAGTTGATGGTCCGTGCCGCGTTGGCATTGAACAATCCGATCGACAGTGCCAGGATCAGGAAGATCATCAGAAACTGTTCCTGGCCATTGGATCGCCCGATCTGGTGGAATGACGCATACATCACAGGGTTCCAGAAACGCTGTCCCAGCCAGTAGACAAGACGGAGGAGATACGGGTACAGTCTCAGGAAAAACAGGCCGAACCCGAGAATGAACATGGTTGACGCCAGAAACAGAAGGAAATCGAGATTCAACTCCGTTCCGGCGGTTCCGGTCATTTTCTGAATCTCAAGCTGGGCGCGCATGCGGCTGAGCGCATAGAGGC
>RZZF01000101.1 GCA_009929975.1 Clostridia bacterium | reverse complement strand
GCAGTACACCCTGTTCACCCAACACGACCTGTTCAACCTGGGGGGAATCCGGCAGCATTAAAATCACCAGTTCAACCCCTGCTGCCAATTCGCTATAGCTGTCAGCGGTCTGAGCGCCGGCCGCCACCAGTTCTTCTGCCGCACCTGACTTCTGCCAGACAACCAGTTGATGACCGCCCCTGATCAGATTGAGCGCCATCGGACGCCCCATGATTCCCAGTCCGATAAATCCAATTTTCATCATATCACCCATTTTCCCATTTATTCTTCGTCACATTTCACACATTCGTGAATGGCCTGTGATTCCAGTCCATGTCATTATATCAAATCATCTCCCTAAGGAAAAAACGGTACATCAGATGTAACATTTCTGTTATAATCGTTCTGAGGTTTGTCGATTAAACGCTTAAATTGTGACGACAGACAGCAACGCTTGAAAGGAGCCTATCTATGGACAACAAAATGTTTTGCTTCCAATGTCAGGAAGCGGCAAAAGGAATCGGTTGTACGATCAAAGGGGTCTGCGGAAAAGATGATACCGTCGCGGGACTGCAGGATCTGCTGATCCACACACTGAAGGAAATTTCTCTTATCGTACGTAAAGGCCAGCTGGCCACCGCGGACCTGACTGAGGTCAGTCATCAGGTGGTCAACAGTCTGTTTATGACAATTACCAACGCGAATTTTGACGCTGACGCGATCGACGCCCAGATCAGAAAAATGGTGCAGCTGCGCGAGGATCTGAAAAACACAAATCCCGGCATCGAGACTGGCGAAACCGCATCATGGCAATCAGGGGATCGTGCATCCATGCTGGAGACCGCGAAGCTGGTCGGCGTTCTGGCAACCGATCATGAAGATGTCCGCTCATTGCGCGAGCTGGTCATCTACGGACTCAAGGGCATGGCCGCCTACACTGAACACGCGTTCAACCTGGGCAAGGAAAATCCGGCGATATACGAGTTCATGTACGAAGCTTTATCGTCCGTCCTGGATGATTCACTGACGGCTGACCAGCTGGTCGCTCTTGTCCTGAAAACCGGTGAATACGGCGTCCAGGCGATGGCTCTGCTGGATGAGGCAAATACTTCAGCCTACGGCAACCCGGAAATCACCGAAGTCAACATCGGCGTTCGCAACCGCCCCGCCATCCTGATTTCAGGCCATGATCTGCGTGACATGGAGCAGCTGCTCGAACAAACTGAAGGAACTGGTGTTGATGTCTACACCCACAGCGAAATGCTGCCGGCCAATTACTATCCGGCCTTCAAGAAATACGAACATTTCGTCGGAAACTACGGCAATGCCTGGTGGAAACAGGTCACGGAATTCAAGTCCTTCAACGGACCGATTCTCTTCACCACCAACTGCATCGTCCCGCCGCGCGAAGAAGCCATTCGCGAGCGTATCTTCACGACCGGTTCAGCTGGATATCCCGGCTGCCGGCATATCGTACCGGACGCAGACGACCGCAAGGACTTCTCCGAGGTCATTGAAATGGCCAAACAGTGCCCGCCGCCTCAGGAGATCGAGACCGGCAGCATCGTCGGCGGTTTTGCCCACGCGCAGGTTTTCGCCCTGGCCGACAAAGTGGTCGACGCCGTCAAAACCGGCGCGATCCGCAAATTCTTTGTCATGGCCGGCTGCGACGGACGGATGAAGTCACGTGAGTATTACACGGAATTCGCCGAAAAGCTGCCAAAAGACACCGTCATCCTGACGGCAGGTTGTGCTAAATACCGTTACAACAAGCTGCCGCTCGGTGATATCGGCGGGATTCCCCGCGTGCTCGACGCCGGACAGTGCAATGACTCCTATTCTCTGGCCCTGATCGCGCTGAAACTGAAGGAAATTTTCGAACTGAGTGATGTTAACGATCTGCCAGTCGCCTTCAACATCGCCTGGTATGAACAGAAAGCCGTCATTGTTCTGCTGGCGCTGCTGTTCCTCGGCTTCAAGAATATCCACCTTGGACCGACACTGCCGGCGTTCCTCTCCCCGAATGTGACCAATGTTCTGGTCAATACCTTCGGGATCGCCGGAATCGGTGAAGTCGACGACGATATTAAACTCTTCCTGAACTGATCATCACCTTGATCATATATAAAACGCCGGGCTTCACAGTCCGGCGTTTTTTGTTCGATCAGATGAGCGATATCATCTTATGGTTCATGGGGATTTTTGACGGCAGGCGGCGCATGAGGTCGCGGACAGACAAAAGCGACACCGACGCCGATGACCGCCATGAAGCCGTTGATCAGGCCATGCAGCAAGGCGTAAACGACCGCCATCGCCAGCGACTGTGTCACCAGTACCAGAACGACTGAAATCGCAATCAGCGCCGTCATGATGATTGATATCAGCCGGACCGACAGTCTGGTCATCACGACGCCGGCCAGCAACGTTGATATCAGAGTCGTCGACGCGATCAGACTCAGTAAAAAAGGGGTTTGTGATTCAAGAATACCCCGGCTGGTCATTACAGAGACAAAATGAAAGAAAACAGACCGCGAGGATCACCCAGCCATAATAAAGAGGATTCATGATATAATCAGGAGTCAGAAGTCAATCAAAGGAGTTAAACATGCCGGATAACACGATGTTTTCAGACCTTCAGCTGAGCGAGGCCACTTTGGAGGCCGTCAGATTATTGGGATTCACAGAACCGACCTCCATTCAGTCAAAGACCATTCCTGTCATGCTGAATGGCTATGATATCATCGCCAAGGCACCGACCGGTACAGGCAAGACCGTCGCGTTCGGCATTCCGATTCTCGAGACAATCGACGAACAGGCAGCTGATCTGCAGGCGCTGATCATGGCGCCGACGCGTGAGCTGGCTCTGCAGATCACCGATGATCTGACTAAGCTGTCCGCGACACGACCGGGGATTCGCATCACATCGATCTACGGCGGCCAAAGCATCCAGGTTCAGCTCGACCAGCTGCGGCACCATCCGCAGATTGTCGTCGCGACACCGGGACGACTGATTGATCATCTGCGCCGGCGGACCATTCATCTGTCGGATGTCCGGATCGCTGTCCTTGACGAAGCGGACCGGATGCTGGATATGGGCTTCGTCCGTGATGTCCGCAGCATTCTCGACCGGATGCCGAGGGTCGACCAGCTGACCATGTTTTCAGCGACAATGTCGCGTGCGGTCATGGACATCTCCTGGATCTATCAGCGTGATGTGGTTGAACTGACCGTTGAGGAGGATCTGGAAAACAAACCGCAGATTCAACAGTTCTATATACAGGCCAGCGGACGCGAGCGGGTTCAGACCATTGAGCGGCTGATGAAAAAGGAAGGATTCCGTAAAGTCATCATCTTCTGCAATACCAAGCATACGGTGGAATCGGTCGACCGGCAGATGCGGGCGATCGGGTCCCAATCCGACTGCATCCACGGAGATATGCGCCAGAGCAGCCGCGAAAAGGTCATCAGCGCGTTCCGCAAGGGTCGGATCAGCATGCTGGTCGCGACGGATGTCGCGTCGCGCGGACTGGACATCGATCAGGTTGACGCCGTCTTCAACTATGATATTCCCGAAGAAAACGAACGCTATACGCACCGGATCGGACGAACCGGCCGGGCAGGACGTGAAGGCCTGGCGTATACGTTTGTCCACAAACTGAACCAGTTCAGGGTCGAGGAAATCGCGCGGGCGACCCATTCAACGATCCTTGAACTTGATCAGAGCGGACTTCCCGTTTCAGCGGACTAGAGGTTGTCGCATGCTGCCGGAAACTGTCACGGATTTTTTTGTCGATCTCGGACTCAGCCAGACCTTGTCTGACATTCTCAGTACGGTCACGTTCATACTTGGCTATGCCTTCATCGGCCTGGCTGCCTGGCTGTTTGTCCGGTTTGTTCTCCTGCGCGTTCTCAGCCACTATATCCGCAACAACCGTTTCAAATGGGATAATGTCCTGCTCGACCAGCATATTTTTCTGCGTATTTCCTGGCTGATCCCGCCCACCGTGCTCTATGTCGCCGCACCTCTGGTTCCGGCCCTGATCACACCATTGCAGCGAATCGCGACCATCTGGATCATCGCCGTCAGCGTTTCTGTGGTCTTCTCTTTGTTGAATTTTGTCAATGAGATCTACACTGCCTATGATATCTCCCGGCAAAAGCCGATCAAAGGATTTATCCAGGCAATCAAGATCTTCATCTTCGTGGTCGGGGTCATCCTGATTCTGGCCGCGATACTCAATCAGAGTCCGGTCATCCTACTGTCCGGAATCGGCGCGATGACAGCGATCATCATTCTGATTTTCCAGGATTCCATTCTCGGGATGGTCGCAGGCATTCAACTGGCCAGCAATGATATGGTTCGGATCGGTGACTGGATCGAAATGCCGCGCTATCATGCCGACGGTGACGTTGTGGAAATCTCACTGACAACGGTCAAAGTCGCGAATTTCGACCGGACCATCACGACCATTCCACCACGAGCCCTGGTCACCGACGCGTTCATCAACTGGCGCGGTATGGTAGAGACAGGCGGCCGCCGGATCAAACGATCACTTCATATTGATATGAGCAGTGTCGGATTTCTCAGCCAAGCCCAATTGGCGGATTTGAGGCGGATTGAATTGCTGCGTGATTATATTGATCAACGCAGTGCTGAAATCGCTGATTACAACCGCCAGCTCGGCTGTGCTGACGCACATCCGGCCAATGGGCGCCATATGACAAACATCGGCACCTTCCGGGCTTATATCATTGCCTATCTGCGCGACCGGCGGGATATACGGGACGATATGATCCAGATGGTCCGTCAGCTGCCACCCGAAGCGTCAGGCCTGCCGCTGGAGATTTACGTATTTGCGGCAACCACGGTCTGGGCGGAATACGAGCAGATTCAATCGGATGTCTTTGATCATCTTCTGGCGGTCGCACCTTATTTCGGATTGCGCGTTTTCCAGAGTCCCGGAGGATTTGACCTGCACCGTCTGGCCGAAACCGCCCGAGAAACATAACACAGCAAAGGAGTTTGTCAATGCGGTCACAGACCACCATCATTGTCCGATATGCCGAAACCGACCAGATGGGAATCGCCCATCACAGCCACTATCCCGTCTGGTATGAAGCGGCACGAACCGACTTCATCAAGCGGATCGGGCTGACCTATACGGAAATGGAACATATGGGCATCCTGCTGCCGCTGACAGAACTCAACTGCCGCTACCTGGGTGCGGTCTACTATGAGGATGACCTTCTCGTGGAAACCCGTCTAACCGTTCTGCGCCGGGTCAAAATGACCTTCGCCTATACGATAACCCGCCGCGGCGGGGATCAGATTCTCAACGAGGGACGAACGGTCCATGGCATCGTCGACCGTTCCATGCGGCCGCTTAATCTTGCGGCCAGCCATCCACAGTTGTTTGAGCAGCTGCGGCAGATCGCCGAACCGGAATGACCGGCCGTCTGCCCTGCGCCGACCGGCTTCTCAGCTGA
Organism: Clostridia bacterium; assembly: GCA_009929975.1. Classification (GTDB taxonomy): domain Bacteria; phylum Bacillota; class Clostridia; order Saccharofermentanales; family UBA5734; genus SLHU01. Next base: position 1,255 of record RZZF01000101.1, on the reverse strand, counting down.
TCGTACCGCGATCAAAATCAATCGTGACGATCGATCCGCCGGACAGCATTCGTGTCGCGTTCTCACAGGCATAGATCAGAGGGATATCAAGCGCCATGGCCACGGTCACCGCATGCCCGGACGGATCTTCATCTTCAACGATCATCGCCTTGGCCTGGCGGACAAGCTGGAGCATCGCATGATTTGTTGACCGGGTCACCAGAACATAATCCTTGCGTGAGACGGCGGCCTGAAGTTCATCCATGTCTCTGACCAGCAGAACTTCTCCGCTCAATACCCCTTTGCCGATACTGATACCACTGGCGAGTATGCAGCCGACCGTCTCCACCTTCAGGGTATTGGTCGTTCCGCTCATGCCGATCGGGGTGCCGCCGGTGATGACGATGACATCCCCGTCGCGGGCTGCGCCTGATTCACGGGCTTTACTTATGCCCAGTTCAAACATGGCGTCGGTTGAGCCGACCTCGTCGACCAGATAAGGAAAAATGCCCCAGGAAAGACAAAGCTGCCGCTGCGACCGCCTGGATACCGTGGTGGCGATGACCGGACATTTCGGCCGGAAGCGTGAAATCAGCCGGGCGGTCCTTCCGCTGTGTGTCACGGCAACGATCGCGGCGGCATTAAGATCCATCGCGGTCGTACAGGTCGCGTGGCTGATCGCGTTGGCGACGCTTGGGGCCATCTCATAGCGGCTGTTCTGGAACCGCTGCCAGTAATCGATCGACTGCTCAATCTGCCGGGCGATGCGATCCATCATCTGCAGGGTTTCCAGCGGATAATGACCGACGGAGGTTTCACCGGACAGCATCACCGCGCTGGTCCCGTCGATGATCGCGTTGGCGACATCACTGACCTCGGCACGGGTCGGTCTCGGGTTGCGGATCATGGAATCCAGCATCTGTGTCGCCGTAATGCAGGGCTTGCCGATTTTATAGCATTTCTCGATGATATTTTTCTGGATCATCGGCACTTCCTGAATCGGTATCTCAACCCCCAGATCACCGCGCGCCACCATGATGCCGTCGGCGACCTTGAGAATTTCATCAAAATTATTGACACCTTCGCGGTTCTCAATCTTGGCGATCAAGTGGATATTCTCACCATGATGACGGTTCAGCGTTTTGCGGATTTCCAGAACATCAGCAGCTTTCCTAACAAAGGAAGCGGCAATGAAATCAAAATCATGTTCAGCGGCAAAGGCAATATCCGCGATGTCCTTATCGGTGAGCGACGGCAGCCGCGTACTGATATTGGG
>RZZF01000407.1 GCA_009929975.1 Clostridia bacterium | reverse complement strand
GTCATACATCCCCGAGTGTGCCATCTCAGATGATACCCAGTTCTTTGCCGGTTTCGGTGATGATCCGGGCCGCCTTTTCCAGCTGCCCGAAGGTGTGAAGCGCCGAGACCATGCAGCGGATCCGTCCTGTGCCCTTGGCGACGGTCGGAAAGACGATCGCCGAAACGAAGACACCGCGCTCCAGAAGCGTCTTCGAGAACATGATCGTCAGTTTCTCGTCGCCGACGATGACCGGCGTGATGGGTGTTTCGCTTTGTCCGATGTCGAATCCGGCGTCTTTGAGGAGACCTTTGAAGTGCCTCGCGTTGTTCCAAAGGGTGGAGGTATGGACATCGCTTTCGTCAAGCATGTCAAACGCCTCGATGATCGCGGCCGCGGCAGCCGGCATCATCGCGGTCGAAAAAAGGATGGGACGTCCCCTGTTCAACAGCCAGTCGCGGATTTCTTTCTTGCCGGCGACATAGGCCGCTGATCCCGGATTGGCCAGTTGCGCGCATTCGGTGTTGATCGCGATGTAGCGGCCGCTGTTCTGGCTGATCAGGTGCGGGATAAAGGATTTACTCAGATAGACATTCTGCATGACCGTGCTTTGGAACTGGCTGATGAAATCATCCGCGGACTGCTCAAGAATCGTGGTCCAAGTGTAGCTGCTGACAGCGTTGGCAACGACGATATCCGGCATCAGGTTTTCCTGTTGCAGCAAAATGCGCATGGTTGTGATGGAAGGTTGGCTGGTTATGTCGGCCTGGACAGCGAGTGCCCTCCGTCCCATCTGGTGGATTGTTTCGGTTAATTCAGCGGCTTTGTCTGCGTTGCGGTTGTAATGAATGATGACATCAGCGCCGCATTCCGCCAGCGTTTTCGCCATCACCCGGCCGAGATCACCGGTCGCGCCGGTGACGAGAGCGACTTTCCCTTTCAAGTTGATATCCATCGTCAGTCTCCTTTTTTATCTTTATCATAACAGGTTTATTCGATTCTGAATATTCTTGCACATTGTGGTAAAATGTTGGCATGGAATGTCCTTTAACTTTCATACACCCTGTATGCAGGCAGAGTGGCAGGCCAGAACTAATCAAAAAGTTTCTGAGAAGTGAGGTGTTATTCATGTCGAAATTCTGTCAGACCTGTGGCAAAGAGCTCGATGACAAGGCTGAATTCTGTGATGGATGCGGTCAGGCTCAAAGCACAAATGCGACACAACAGACACCACCAGTTGGTCAGACGACGCAACCTCCTGTGGCCGGTGCCTATTCAGCCGATGATCTGAATGATCCCGAGAATCACACCACCGGCGATACCGACGATCAGAAGAAGGAGTCCCTGATTGGCATGGTACCGGCCAAATGGTGAATCAGGACAGACAA
>RZZF01000406.1 GCA_009929975.1 Clostridia bacterium | reverse complement strand
GCTGATTGGCGCCCCGGTGATGATGTCATCGTTCCGACCGCCGGATCATGCGGAACCGCCAAAGAGCGGATGGAAACCCAGGATGACGATACCTACTGCCTCGACTGGTTCATGTGCTTTAAGAGAGAAAAGAAATAACCCCCTTTCCCTATACCTAGCGAAAAACCGGCCACCTGATCAGGCGGCCGGTTTTTCTGTTTAGTCATTTGATTGATTCATTCCGGTTCATGGATACCTTCCAGTGTATAGGCGATCCGGGTAATTCCTTTGTGAACGGCCAGCTGGTCGGGCCAGCCGACCATGGGATTTTTCTCATATGTCGGCGTAAACTCGCCGCTGATCAGCTGCTGGCATAAAGCAATCGCGTCCGGCAGCACATCCTCGCGCAGCGGCTGGCCAAACGGCCGGTAATCGTGATGCCCGTTATAGATATGATCATAATGATCACCCAGATCACGCAGTGCTTTCAACGCTTCATGCGCTTTTTCGACACTGGTGAAACCCGGCTGGCCCGGTTTGGACATGAACATGATATTGCCGTTGACGGCATCGCCGACGAACAGGATGCGGGTTGACGCGTCCAACAAGGCGATCTGGCCCGGGGTATGTCCGGGGCAGGCATGAGCCGTAATCACCCGGCCGCCGCCCAGGTCAAACCGGTCGCCGTCACAAAGCGGCAGCCAGTTCGGCTGGCGTTCCCATTCGCGGATATCGACCTGTGGATCATAGGGATACCGCGGATGGTCGCCCTGTTGGCGATGGGCGATCATATCAGCATAGCGGCGACGCTGCGTGACATCGCCGCGGGGGTCCGGCTTCCGGCCGGTCTGGCCCCAGTCCTTTTCATTCAGGTAGCAGGCATCAAACTGCCACGCGTTGCCCACATGATCAACATGGCCATGTGTGATCACCGTGATCAGCGGCTTATCCGTCAACTGACGGACAGCACCGGCCAGATCACCGATGCCGACACCGGTATCAATCAGCATCGCCTTGTCCTGCCCGATCAGCAGAAAACAGCTCGCGCAGTCGAATTCATCAATCTCATAGGTCTGTCCGGCAATTTCACTGATCGGGTACGCTTTTGTCAACATGGTTTCCTCCCGCGGTTTATACCGCCTGTATCATATTGGATTCTCAGCTGACATCCGGTCAGCCAGAAAGGTCTCTCGTGCCATGATATAAATCTCTTCATCGAGACTGGTTCCGTCAAAACGCTGCCAGGATGCCTGAAGATGCTTCAGCCAGGTGAAGCCACATTTCTCAATGACCCGTCGCGACTGCTGATTGAACGGGAAATGCGCGACCAGCAGATGGTCAAGCCGCAGCTCGGTGAAGGCGAAGTCGATCACCGCCCGGACGGCTTCAGGC
>RZZF01000405.1 GCA_009929975.1 Clostridia bacterium | reverse complement strand
TGAACCGCGCGGACATCGACCTGACGGGGTGCCACCTGCTGGCTGACGCTGAGCGCGGCGGCGGTGCCAGCCGCCTCGCCGATGGCCAGAATATGAGCCATCGCCCGCCAGGATTCATACGCGATCTGATCGGACGACATGCTGCGGCCGACCACCAGTAAATGATTCACCACGCGCGGAACGAGGCAGCGATAGGGAATGTCATAGCCTTCGTGTTCGAGAAAGCGCCGGTAGCCGTAATAGTGGATGACCGGATTGGCGGCCATGGCGATGGAATCAGCAAAGGTGCGGCCTTCGAGCACATCATCGCCTTTCAGTTGGTATTCACCTTCAAAGAACCGTGTCTGCCGGATGCCGATCAGCGAGCCGGTGTCGATGATTGTGGCATTGGCCAGATCCGGATTTTCCTTTTTCTTTTCATTCAGATCATCATAGACGGCCAGCCTGACCTTGATTTCCTCTTGTGTCAGTTCATCGGCATCGGCCGCGTTGGTCGGACCCGGTGAGGGCCCCCAGAGGACCATCGTATCATTGATCAGATTACCATTGGCTTTCGTCTCCGGATCGAATCCACTGATTTTATACATCAGGCAGTCGTTGAGACGGCTTGCCTCATCCTTTTTTGTCTGCCAGTAGGGGACGCCGGCCCGATACGCCACATCACCATCGCCGCTCGCGTCGATGATCACGTTGCCATAGATGGCCTGGCGGCCGGATTTATTTTCAACGATGACGCCGGTCAGTGTACTTCCTTCCATGATGACATCACAGAAAGAGGTATGGAAGAGGATATGGACGCCAGCCTCTTTGACCATTTTCAGCGTCAGATATTTGAATTTTTCGGTATCGATGCAGTAGCAGTAAGATAAATCACCTTTCTGATCTGAACGGGGTTTGGCCGCATATGCGTTGCGCGACTGCACGGCACCGCCTATTTTAAGCAGTTCAAGAATGAGTTCTTCGCCGATGCCTTTGGTGGTCTGGATGGCATTCGGTTCCACCTGATTGCGAAAACCGACAATATTGGCCATCAGTGAGGCCGTCGCCGTGCCGCCGAAATAAGGGAATCGTTCGATGATCAGGGTTTTCGCGCCGTTCCGGCCGGCCGCGATGGCCGCAGTTAATCCGGCGGTGCCGCCGCCGATCACGACGACATCATACTCGCCATAAACAGCGATGTCCTTCGCGGGTTCCCGATAAACAGATGACTTGTTATCCATGCCAGCTCCTTTCGCTTCAGCGCAGGCCAATCGTTCGCGTACCTCCATTCTAATGCTCTTTGCCCGTTTTTTCACCTGTCATGCAACAGGAGGCGATTCCGACTGATACATTGACAAACATCTATATCAAGGCTAGAATTACATAGATATGTTTCGA
>RZZF01000100.1 GCA_009929975.1 Clostridia bacterium | reverse complement strand
GCCATCAACCCGGGAAATATCAGCATTGATAAGCCCTGTTTCGCCTTCAGAGACTTTAAGATTAAGAGTAATATCCGAAACATATTCATCCTTCATTGTATCCATTATATGCTCAATCATATCAGACTCAACAATCACATCAGATAAAATCTTAAATTTCCTGTTTTCTGCCAGTTTTTTAAGCATGATGATGGCATCTTCATCCGGATTCGTGTAATAACCGGTACGAACCGCGACAGCCTCAAACCCGGCTTTTTCATATAAAGCCCGGGCGGCCCGGTTTCCGCGCCGCATCTCCAGACGGATTTCCGGCAATGCCTGTTCCCTGACGTCGTCAATCAGCCGTTTCAGCAGCGCTGAAGCGATTCCGCCGCCCCGATCATCCGGCAGCACCGCGATCCGGGTGATTTCAGCCGCGTCAACCATGTTCCACCAGCTGGCAAACGCGATGATTCGATCATGCCGGACAACGACTGTATAATGGGCCGGCGTCTTTCCGGACAGGTCCCGCGCCAGAGACTCCGGGTGCCAGGGATCAGAAAAACAGCGTTGTTCCAGATCACTGATCATTGGCAGATCGGACGGAACAGCGGCTCTGATCAAGCAGTTCGGCGGTGTGACACCCGCCTCGGGACGGCCGGTCATTCCATCGCCCGCTGATCGCGCCGGCGTTCTGCCTGGGAACGACCAAGGTAGCGCGGCTGCAGCAGCGGCCACGTCGCCTGTGGGGTCTGGCACATTTCGTCGGTCATATCCTCTTCCGCCCATTGCGCGATGACCGACGGGCGGGGCAGCCCCTGCTCGTCTGACATCTGCCTTACAGCCAGGCTGGCCGGCAGCTGGCCACTCAAAACATCCTGTCCCGATCCGCACAGAATCAGCGGCCGGTCAGTTTCCTCCGCCAGAACGCGGATCAGTTCAGCGCTGAGTTCAGCTGCTGCCCAGTTGTTCTCCTCGATGATGAGGTCCTGCCCGGACCAGACACCGGCATAGACCCGCTGATTACGTGCATCGAGCGACGGAATGATCAGAGCGTCTTTCTGCCAGCGCCAGGGCCTGGCCAGGACAGCCAGTGTCGAATAGCCGATCACCGGACAATTCAGGCTGTACGCCATTCCAAGAACTGTACTGATGCCGATGCGGATACCGGTAAACGAGCCAGGTCCCGTGGTACAGGCCAGCCCCCGGGTTGAGGCAGGATCACGATCGACCTGGCAATAAAGATCATTGATCAGAGGCATCAGGGTTTCAGAATGTGTCAATCCACGCTGCAGAATCGTTTCGATCAGCAGATGTCCGTCCTGCCATAAAGCAGCACCGGCGCTGCCGCCTGTTGTGTCCAGGGCCAGAATCAACATGATGGTTTTCCTTCCCGTTCATCCGCACTTGCCGCGCAATCGCACGGCTCAGTGCAAAAAGACATCAATCCCTGAGTCGTCAGGTCGAGCAGAACCGCGGCCAATCCATCAGGCCAGACCTGGTCGGCAGTACGTTTCAGTTCAATCCTGCGTTCATCGGACGCTCCAGTCGCAGACAAGGTCATCCGGATATGGAGTGTTCTGAGCGGCAGAAGCACTTCAATCAACCCGCCCCACTCAATCACGCTGATGCCACCTGCGTCAAAATATTCATCCAGGCCAGCAGCCATGAACTGGTCGGAAGCCAGATCCGGATCGTCCGACGCGGCCAGCCGATAGACATCAAAGTGATACAGCGCGAGGCCGCGCGACGTGCGTTCATGCTCAATCAGCAGTGTAAAAGTCGGACTTGAGACCGGGTCCTCACTGCCGATTCCGGCAGTCAGCCCGCGGACAAGTGTTGTCTTCCCCGCACCCAGATCACCTTCCAGGCTGATGACGCTGTCCGGCATCAGCAGCTGCCCCAGCCGATAACCCAGAGTTTCCGTTGCCACCGGCGAACGGCTGATCAGACATATCATATCTGCCGCCTGAAGCGGATCAGCACCCGGCATGTGATGGTCGCTCCGCATGATTACCTCCTGCCGTCAAAAAGACAGAACGGGATAAAAACAGCGGTCTGTCTTCATCCCGTTCGATATCGTACACAGAAAACCCGAAACGATTAACGTTTTGAGAACTGTGATGCTTTTCTTGCTTTTTTCAGACCGTACTTCTTTCTTTCCTTCATCCGTGAATCGCGGGTCAGAAAACCGGCCTTCTTGAGAATCGGACGAAATGTCTCTTCATCCGCCTGGTTGAGAGCACGTGAGAGTCCATGGCGAATCGCGCCGGCCTGGCCGGTCAGGCCACCGCCAACGACTTTACAGATGATATCAAACTGGCCTTCGGTTCCGGTCGCGACCAGAGGCTGACGGATGATCAGCTTCAGTGTATCCAGACCAAAATAGGTTTCCATATCTTTATCATTGATCGTGAACTGGCCTTTGCCAGGATAGATCCGGACACAGGCAACAGCGTTTTTGCGCCGTCCGGTGCCGTAGAAATACGCCTTCGCAGCTTTTTTGGTAGCCATATCCTAGTAATCCTCCTTATTAAATCGTCAGCTTGAGTGCTTCAGGCTTCTGTGCGGCGTGTGCATGCTCCGGACCGGCATAGACTTTCAATTTCTTGATCATGGCACGACCCAGTGAGTTTTTCGGCAGCATGCCCTTGACAGCCAGTTCAACGGCCTTTTCCGGTTTTTTCTGCATCAGGCTGCGATAGGAAACGTCTTTCAGGCCACCCGGATAGCCAGTGTGATGATAGTATTTCTTCTGATCCAGCTTATTGCCGGTCAATACCACACGGGACGCGTTGACAACGATAACAAAATCACCGGTGTCGAGAAACGGAGTATACTGTGGTTTATTCTTGCCGCGCAGGATTTTCGCGATTTCACTGGCCATACGGCCCAGTGTCAATCCATCCGCGTCGACAACATACCACTTTCTTTCGATTTCGGCCGTTTTGGCCACATATGTGCTCATCTGACGATTACCTCCTAATGATCATACGGGCTGCCTTGCAGCCATCAGTGCCGGCTGCCGCTGCTTTCGCAGCGCAACCCATGAACCTTGCTTATTGTACAAGCGCCCGGGTTCCCTGTCAAGCGCTTTTTAAATTATCCGGCTGATTCTTTACTTTTCTCCGTTTTTCTTCGTTTTTCTCTTGATTTCAAATCGCGGCCCGGGACTGTCTGATAAAAATAACCGCGGCAGCTGCCCCGCCAGTTCACCAGAATCAGAACAAATGATTATAACAAAGATCGCTGAAAATATCTATTCGTTTACCATCCGGACGGCCTGTGTTAAAATACAAAGATGTATATCGCCGTTATGGTGAAATGACAGATGGATGGGGCCTGACATGTTTAACGTAAAAGTAGATACCATTCGTGAGCGGACGACAAACGGGCCGACCTATATGAAGGGTCGCCAGTATTATCGTCAGGGCCACGTCAAGCATATTGCCTATGATCAGAAAAAAGGCATTATCATGGCGCAGGTCGAAGGAACGCGCATGTATGATGTGCGAATCATCCTGAACAGCCAGGGTGAACTTCATGACGCGACGTGTACCTGCAGTGCCTTCGCAGCTTATTGGGGTCTCTGCCGCCATATCACGGCAGCGCTGCTCTATTGTATCGATGCCTTTACCGGTCAGAAAGAACCCGCCGTTCAGAACAACCAGATCAAGGCCGCACCGGCCGCGTCTGTCCGCCGCAGCCAGTCACAGAGACGAAACCGCAGCAAAACACGTGATTTCCTGACCCGTCTGGACCACGCCTGCCGGATTTCCGTGCAGAAAGACAAAAAACCAGTCGCGTTGAAAGTGATCCTGTTCTGTCCGCGCAGTACATCCCATGCGCCCTGGCTCAGTTTTGCCATCGGGCGCCATCATCTGCATACCGTCACCAATGTCGAACAGTTCGCTGAAGCGATCTCACGGGACCTGCCGCTTGAACTCGACCAGGATTTTACATTTGACCCGGTCCGGCACTACTTCCGTTCACAGGATATGCCCTTGATCCGCATGTTGTGCGAAGCGTTTGAAAATGATTACAAATCGGTCTTCGGCCTGACCAGTACAACCAGCCGTGACCATTGTTTTGTTCTCAACGCCAGCCGGCTGGCCAGTTTTCTCAAATTTTCCGGTCAATTGTCTGACAGCTCATGGCTCAGCAACAAAAATGAAGCGCCACAGTCGATCAGGATCTGTGAATCAGGCCTGCCGCTCCGGCTGTCACTGGAGCCGGCCGAGGATGAACAGGCAGAATCGCCTTATCAGCTGAAGTTGTTGACAGAAGAGCCGATCCAGCAAGTCACCGCGTCCCGTAATGTCTATCTGGCTGGTGATACGTTTTATCTACCGCCGTATGAGCAGATTCGTTTGCTTGAACCCGTCCTTGCGACCTTCGCGAAGCCCGGATTTCATCATCTGCAATTGAGCCGTGATGAAGTTATCGCCTTGTTGAGCAATATCAGGCCGCAGCTCATGTCCGCCTGTCCGATCGACATTCATCCATCCATCGAAGAACAGATCGTTGAAAAACCTTTGCGCAGTGTCGTCCATCTTGATTTTGATCATAACCATCTGAAGGCGAATGTCTCGTTTCATTATGGTGATACGGAAATACCGGCACTGGTTGAATCGGCCTCCGATCAGGAGAGTAATCAGCTTGTGGTGCGCAACCAGATCGGAGAGCTGCGCGTGATCGACGCGCTCCAGTCTGCCGGATTCAGTCAATATGGCCAGACCTACCGTCTGAGTGACATGACAGATACCTATCATTTTCTCGACAAACATCTCAATCAGCTGGAAACAATCGCCGAGGTAAGGCGCAGCCCGTCCGCGGAAAAGATCAAGATCCTGCCGCCGCCGGATATCCACTTTGATTTTTCTTTACCTGATGAAAAAGACCAGCTCTTTTTTGAGCAGGATTATGGCCACCTGTCTCCCCGGATGATTACGGCCTACCTCAGGGCCCTGCAGCGCGATGAATCCTTCTTCCGCCGGCCGGACGGCAGTTTCCAGCAGGTTGACACCCGATATCGACCACTGTTCCAACAGATCATGGAAACACTCGACTTCTGGCAGATCCGCCCGTCTGGCGGCTTACAGCAGCTGCCTGCTTATCGCGCGCTGGCTTTGCACCATCTGCTCCAACAATACCCCGATGCCGGTCCGCTCACGATCAGCGAGAATCTGAAACAACTGATCAATCATCTGAATGAACCCGGTTCATTGCGATTCCGGACACCGCAGCAGGTGTCTGCCCTGTTGCGTCCCTACCAGAAAACCGGATTTCGCTGGCTCTGTACACTTGATTATTATGGCCTCGGCGGCATTCTCGCGGATGACATGGGACTGGGAAAGACATTGCAGACGATCGCCTTCATCACGTATATCTGGCAAAAATACAAACGGAATGCCATTATCATCGCTCCGACCAGTCTGATTTACAACTGGGCATCAGAATTTGAACGGTTCGCTCCGCATCTCTCGGTCGCGATCATTGATGGAAACCGGCAGCAGCGAAACGAATTACTGCAGAATAATAAGGACAAAGCCTGCCTGATTACCTCGTATTCATTGCTGCGCCGTGATATAGACGCGGTTCAACCGCTCCACTTCGGCTGCTGCTTTATTGACGAGGCACAAAACATCAAGAATCCGGATACCCTGAATGCCCGTTCGGTTAAACAGATCCAGGCAGACCGATACTTCGCGCTGACCGGTACACCAATCGAAAACACACTGACCGAACTCTGGTCGATTTTCGATTTCATACTGCCGGGCTATCTGCACAGCCAGTCACAGTTCCAGAATTATTTTGAGTGGCCGATCACGCGTGACCAGAACGAGGATCGTATGACCAGCCTGCGCCATATGATCTCGCCCTTCCTGCTGCGCCGTATGAAAACTGATGTTCTGCAGGAACTGCCTCAGAAAATCGAGACCCGCAGCATATGTGACATGACCGACGAACAGCGCAGCCTGTACCAGGATTTTCTCGACCGTTCGCGGCGCGATCTGTCACAGGAGCTCAAAGTCAGCGGCTTTGCCCGGAGCCAGATCTATATTCTCGCCCTCCTGACCCGCCTGCGCCAGATCTGCTGCCACCCGGCGCTGCTGCCGAACGGCGAAGGAAAGAATGTCCCGTCCGCCAAGATGGAACTCCTACTCGAACTGTTGCATGAACATTTTGACAGCAATCACAAGGTACTGATGTTCAGCCAGTTCACCAGTCTGCTCGCGTTGGCGATTCCCGAACTGAAAGAGGCGGGAATTCCGTTCGAATACCTCGACGGAAGCACCCGCAACCGTCAGCAGCGGGTCGATCATTTCAACGCCGACCCGGCGATCCCGCTCTTTCTGCTGAGTTTGAAGGCGGGCGGAACCGGTCTCAATCTGACCAGCGCCGACACGGTGATTATCTATGACCCGTGGTGGAACCCGGCCGTCGAACTCCAGGCCGCCGACCGGACCCACCGCATCGGCCAGACCCGGGCGGTCAGCAGTTTGAAACTGGTGGTTCGTGACTCGATCGAAGAAAAAATCCTGGCCCTCCAGGAAAAGAAGCAGGAAATCTTCGATTCGGTCATCGACTCCCCCGAAGCCGCCGCCTCCGCCCTCTCCATCGAAGAACTTCGTTTCCTTCTGGAAGCATAAGGATCGGGAGAATCGGGGGGGCGGAGAAGGAGGACTTTTTTTCGTGTGCCCGGTGCGACCGGGGGCGGTATACTTCGTGTTAAGTGCCGAATTTGGTTTCTCGGTAATTACAACGAAGTATTCCGCAGCGGCACGTTGC
>RZZF01000404.1 GCA_009929975.1 Clostridia bacterium | reverse complement strand
GACGAGAGCGCCTGGCGATCCCCGCTGATCCGGCGGCGCAGGGTCGGATCATCCGACTGCTCCCAGTAACCGAGCCAGTCCGGCTGATCCTTCTGGCCGCTCTCGATATAGGTCAGGCGCAGCAGATCGCGCCAGGCCAGGGCCATCCAGTCGGATTGGGCTGTCGCTTCCCGGCCGCGCAGCTTCGTCAGGCCGAATTGCCAGAGCAGGCGGGCTCGGGCGGCCGGACTGAGTGAACGGTCAAAACCGCCCCGGGATTCACACCAGTCAGCCCAGTTGGCAAAAAACAGCCAGGGCCGCTGCCAGTGCGGCATCAGCCAGTCAATGGCCCCCGTCAGCAGACCGTTATTCCAGGCATGGTCGATCAACTCGGCGATGTCATGCAGGCGGGCCAGCTGCTCAAAGCTGAGCTGGTCAGACCGCAGAACTTCATAGGGCGGATCGTCCTGCCAGGCGAAATCAAGACGCCTGGCATCAGTTGCCATGGCGGTACCGGGCAGAACTTTGAGAAAGCCAAGCTGAAACTGATGCGGCCGCAGATTCATCACGAAATCAAAAGACTCGCCAAACTGGTCCCAGGTCTCACCAGGCAGGCCGGCGATCAGGTCGAGATGCAGATGGACATTGCCGCTTTGGCGCAGTGCCGCTACCTGACGGCCGAGACGATCCAGATCGCAGGGTCGGTTGATCGCCCGCAGCACATGCGGCTGAGCGGTCTGAACACCGATTTCCAGCTGAATCAATCCGGGCGGGGCGGTACTGAGAATCGCGATGGCCTCGTCATCGAGCTGGTCGCCGGCGACTTCAAAATGGAAATTGGTACGGACCGGCTTCTTTCGCGCCGCTTCAGTCAAATGGCGCCAGATCGCGGCAGCGCGGCTCTTGTCAACATTGAAAGTCCGGTCGATCAGCTTGACCTGGCGCACGTCAGCCTCAATCAGCCAATCGAGTTCCCGCAGAGTTTGATCGAGCGGACGCAGACGCAGCTGCCGGTCGAGCGATGAGAGGCAGTAGGAGCAGCCAAAGGGACAGCCGCGCGATGACTCATAATACAAGGTCCGGTCGCGATCCCGGCGCAGGCTGGCCGGATCATAGGGAAAAGGCCAGTCGGACGCCTCGAGGCGAGCGGTTTCCGGCTGATGGCAGATCTCAGTCCGGCCGTCGTCCGAAGCGCGGCGGTAGGAAAGCCCCGGAACAGCCGCCAGCCTCCGGGGATCCGGCTGTGTTCCCTGTTCGACGGTGTTCAGGCAGCGTAATAGTTCGAGCAGGCTCTGCTCCCCCTCACCGCGGACGATGAAATCAACCGCAGGTTCTTCCAGCAGCCATTTCGCCGCGGAACTGCCTGCCTCCGGGCCGCCCCAGATGATCAGGCTGTCCGGTCGCAGCCGGCGCAGCTGGCGGGTCAGGCTGTGGA
>RZZF01000403.1 GCA_009929975.1 Clostridia bacterium | reverse complement strand
GCCATCTGCTGCTGGTCGCGCTCGGATGGTGCGGCAATCAGGATATGGTCTTTGAACAGGATCCTGATGGAAGCCGCGTCCTTGTTAGTAGTGGTGACGGCCCGGTGATGATCGATGCGCTTGAAGGCGTCCTGGAAGCACCTGCACCGGTAAGGCTCTGGCCACTTTCACCGGAAGGGAAGCGGCTGGCCGGGTCAGAAGAACTGAAACGGCATCAGCTGGAAGATCTGGCGACCATGTATGTGGAGATCGAGCGATCATGAAAGGCGGTCAAGTCATGAGATCGAGAACATGTTTTGATGATAATTGGAAATTCTGGCCGGAAGACAATCTGGAAGCCAAAGCACAGATGTTTGATGACAGCCATTGGCGTCAGGTAGATCTGCCTCATGATTTCAGTATTGAAGGCCAATTCAATGCCGATCATCCGGCTGGCGGAGACGGCGCTTATCTTCCAGCTGGAATCGGCTGGTATCGCAAGCAGTTTTCCGGTTCCGATTTTGATGTTAGTTATCTGACCTTTGATGGCATCTACCAGAAATGCGATATCTGGCTGAATGGAGACCATGTCAAGCACCATGAGTATGGCTATACGGGATTGACCGTTGATCTGACCGACCGGCTGCTTCAAAGCGGTAATGTACTGGCTATCCGGGTTGATAATTCTGAACAGCCGAATTCCAGATGGTATACCGGTTCGGGCATCTACCGTCATGTCTGGCTGACCCGGACCAGCCGGCAGCATGTGATCGATGACAGCCTTTATGTACGAACGAGTGAGATCTCAGATGTGTCTGCTGTTCTCGCGGTTGACTTCGACGTATCATCAGATGATCCGTTGTTCGTGCGGTACGTCATTTCAGATCCTTCAGGCAATCGTGTCGCTGAAACACAGTCGGCCATCGTCCGGCATGCGGCACAGACAATCAGTATTCCTCATCCGGTGTTATGGTCGGCAGAAACACCCGAACTGTATCAATTGACCATCACCATCCTCGAACAGGAAAAGCCGGTTGATGAAGTCAGTCTATCCTTTGGCATCCGTCGGATTGAATTTGACTGTGACCGGGGTTTTCTGATCAACGGCCGGCAAGTAAAACTGAATGGTGTCTGTATCCACCATGATGGTGGATCCGTTGGTGCTGCGGTTCCTGAAATCATCTGGCGGCAGCGCCTGGAGCGCTTAAAGCTGATGGGCTGCAACGCGATCCGCATGTCCCATAATCCTCCGGCACCGGAAGTACTGGATCTGTGTGATCGGCTCGGCTTTTATGTCATGGATGAAGCGTTTGACGAATGGAAAGTGATCAAGCGTAAAAGTGAAAGCGACGCGACACATTATGGCTATGGCCAGATCTTTGATCAGAACAGCCGGCAGGATTTGATGGATATGTTGCGCAGAGACCGTAATCATCCCAGTAT
>RZZF01000402.1 GCA_009929975.1 Clostridia bacterium | reverse complement strand
CAAGCTGGCGGCGGAAGCCGGATTTGAGCTGATCGAATTTGCCGGCCTGATCGTTCCCGAAGGCGAAAGTAAAGAACATTACGCGGCCCGGCTGCGTGAGCTGTGTGGTCAGCATCAGATCGCGGTCGGCAATTATACGATCGGGGCTGATTTTCTCAATCTGACCGGCGGCAGCTGGCGTGACGAGGTGGAGCGGCTACAAAAAGAAGTTGACATTGCTGTCATTCTCGGCGCGACCGGGATGCGGCACGACGTCACAACCGGGCGCAGACGGAGCAGTGATTCCGGCGCCCGCCTCAGCCAGGCACCGGCAGAAAGTTTTGCCGATGTGGTTGAGTATCTCGCACGATGCTGTCGTGAAGTTTCCGCCTACGCGGAGCAGAAGCAGGTCCGTACCATGCTGGAAAACCACGGAACCTTCTGCCAGGACAGTGAACGGGTGGAACAGCTGATCAGCAAAGTCAACCATCCTAATTACGGACTGCTCGCTGACATCGGCAATTTCCTCTGTGTTGATGAAGATCCGGCGGTTGCGGTCGGTCGGATCGCGCCTTATATTTTCCATCTGCATGCCAAGGATTTCCATTACCGGCCAGGCAGTCTGGAAGCCCCCGGGCGCGGCTGGTTTGCGACTCGCGCCCGCAACTGGCTGCGTGGGGCGATTGTCGGACATGGCATCGTTCCGGTTCGCCAGTGTATCGATATTGTCAGCCAGGCGGGTTATGAGGGCGACGTTTCCATTGAGTTTGAAGGCCTTGAGGATCCACGGCTCGGTCTGGACATCGGTCTGGAAAATCTCCGTGCCATGATCCAGTCGTAAGATGACAGGAGTCATATATGGATGAATTGATCAGGCTGTCAGCCGCTGACTTTGATGAAGCCATTGATTTCATGAACATGGTATTCAGCATGGACGGAGGCGGGATTGATTTTCCCCGTCTCCTGCCCAAGCTTTATCAACCGGATGATCATCTGATGCGCTGTAACTATGCCATCCGCAGACAAGGCCGGATTCGTGCCGTCGTCGGCAGTTTTCCGATGGTCCTGCAGGTCGGCAGCCACAAACTTATGGTTGCCGGGATCGGCGGTGTCTCGACCCATCCGCGTGAACGCACGGGCGGATTGATGCGCCGGCTGATGGAACAGGCGCTCACCGACATGCGGCAGGAAGGCGTCTGTCTTTCTATTCTCGGCGGCCAGCGGCAGCGTTATGGCTACTATGGCTATGAGGTCGCCGGTACGGAGATTCGTTTCTCGATTTCACCACATAACCTCAAGCATGCCCTTGCCGGCCAAAAACTCCCCGCCATCACTTTGAAGCGGCTGGCGGCGTCCCCGCTGTCACGTCCGCTGGACGGCAGTGAAGATGACAGCTGGCGCCAAAAGGCCTGGGAAACGATCCGCCAATGGCATCAGGCCCAGCC
>RZZF01000401.1 GCA_009929975.1 Clostridia bacterium | reverse complement strand
GTTCTCAAAATAGATTTTTTCCGGGATCTTGAACCACTGCATGTTGACACGCCTCCTGGCCACACGTTTTTTATTGACGAGATTGACCGCCGACACGTTCGCTGTGGTGGAGTTGCGGCCGTAGGATCCGCAGCCAAGGGTCAAAGACGGCATATTGGTGTTGTAGATGTCGCCGATCGCGCCATGTGATGACGGCGAGTTGATGATCAGCCGTGATGCTTTGAGCCGGCTGGAAAAGCTATCGATCACCGCTTCGTCTTCGGCATGGATCACCGCTGAATGGCCGAGACCGCCGAACGCGATCAGCTCTTCCGCGCGCCGGATACCATCCTCCGAACTGTCACAGACATAATAGGCAAGTACCGGACTGAGTTTTTCAATTGACAGTGGAGCCTGCGGTCCGACAGAAGCCAGCGGAACCAGCAGAATCTTGGTGTCATCGGGAACATCAAGGCCGGCCAGACGGGCGATGGCGGCTGCGGATTGGCCGACGACGGCTGGATTGACCGCCAGCTGCCCCGGCTTGATCATGATCGTCTCCAATTGGCTGACCTGGTTTTCATCAAGAAAGATGCAGCCGTGATCACGCATGAAACGCTCAAAATTGTCCTGGACGGCCCGGTCGACAATGACGGCCTGCTCGGATGCGCAGATCATCCCGTTATCAAAGGTTTTTGACAACATCAGATCCGTCGCTGCCCGCTCGACATTGGCTGAGGCGTGGATATAGCAGGGGACATTGCCTGGTCCGACTCCCAGTGCCGGTTTTCCGGTTGAATAGGCTGCCTGGACCATGCTGCTGCCACCGGTCGCCAGGACCATGGCGACATCCGGGTGGTTCATCAGATCGCGGGTCGCCTGGATGGACGGATTTTCAATCCACTGGACGCAGTGCTTTGGAGCGCCGGCCCTGAGCGCGGCCTGGTAGAGGATCTCCGCGGCCCGCCGGCTGCATTGCTGCGCTGAAGGATGAAAGGCGAAAATGATCGGATTTCGGGTCTTGATCGCGATCAGGATTTTGAACATGACGGTGGAGGTGGGGTTTGTCACAGGCGTCACAGCCGCGATGATACCGACCGGTTCAGCGACTTCTTCATAATCCTCATAATCGTTTTCGTTGATCACACCGACCGTCCGGTCATGTTCAATGCTGTGCCAGATATACTCCGTCGCGAAAATATTTTTGGTGACTTTATCTTCAAAAATGCCCCGTCCGGTTTCCTCAACCGCCAGCCGCGCCAGCGTCATGTGCTCAGCCTGCCCCGCGCTGGACATGGTTTTGACGATCCGGTCAATGCCATCCTGGTCAAAATCCATCATGGCAGTCAGCGCTTCCTGAGCCTGCGCGACGAGCCGGTTGATATCAATATCGTCGATACGTTGTTTTTCTTTTGCCATTCTTTGCACCATCGCTTTCATGATGTATCAT
>RZZF01000001.1 GCA_009929975.1 Clostridia bacterium | reverse complement strand
GTTCTCCATGAGCGTCAGATCCGCCCGGATCAGATGCAGTCGGCCGTTCGCGAGTATCTCCTGCCTGAAGAACCCGAGTTGAACTGATGCACCGGACCGGCCATTTCAGGTCCGGCTGGCTTATGCTCCGTGAATCGAGACCAGCTGCAGTCCGTCATTGCGCTGCCTGGCCCAGTCGATTGCCCACTCAGACTCGAACAGAAGAACCGGTTGATCATCCTTGTCCAGAACGACCATGGTTGTGCTGGTCAGATTGAGCGATCGCGGATCAGGCAGCTTGCCGGTGCTGTCTGGCAGCGCCCAGCGCGCATGACTGTAATTGAGCGGCTGGATCCGGATATCGACTTTGTATTCCGCTTTGAGACGGTGGGTCAGAACGTCAAACTGCAAGACGCCCACAACACCGATGATATAGGTTTCCGTACCGATATCAGGTTCTTTATACAGCTGGATCGCGCCCTCTTCCGCCAGCTGTTCAATTCCTTTGAGGAACTGCTTGCGTTTCATTGAGTCAGCAGGTGCCACCCGGGCGAAATGTTCCGGCGGGAAAACAGGAATATCCTCAAAACGGATCGCCTGGCTGCCTTCAGTCAGAGTGTCACCGATGCGGAAATTGCCGGGATCAAAGATTCCAATGATATCACCGGCATAGGCTTCCTCAACAATATTCCGGTCCTGCGCCATGAACTGCTGCGGCTGTGCCAGACGGACAGTCCGGCCGGTCCGTTGATGCAGGGCTTCCAGCCCCTTGGTAAAACGGCCGGAACATATGCGGATAAAGGCCATGCGGTCGCGATGATCAGGATTCATGTTAGCCTGGATTTTGAAAACAAAACCACTGAAGAAGTTGGAGGACGGATTAATCGCTCCCTGATCGCTGTTTCGGGGTGTCGGCGGAGGAGCCATGCTGAGAAACTCATTAAGAAACGGCTCAACGCCGAAGTTGGAGATCGCGCTGCCGAAAAAGATCGGTGTCAGCTCACCGGCCAGAATGCGTTTCTCATCGAAGTCATCTCCGGCGATATCCAGCAGTTCGATATCATTCATCAGCTGCTCGTGATGATGGCTGCCGATCTGTTCGGCCAGCCGTTCATCCTGGAGGTTTGTTGCCTTTAGCTTGACCATACTGGCGCCGTGATCATCCTTCTGCCGGTCGAACAGTTCGATTCGCTTGTGTTTGCGGTTATAGACACCGCGGAAGTCGCCCTCGGTTCCGATCGGCCAATTGATCGGGACGGAAAAGATCCCCAGGACTTTTTCCAGTTCGTCCATCAGATCAAACGGGTTTTTAGCCGCCCGATCCATTTTGTTGACAAATGTGAAAATCGGTATGCCGCGCTGGCGGCAGACTTCAAATAACTTGATGGTCTGGGCCTCTACACCGCGGGCTCCGTCAATCAGCATGACCGCGGCATCGGCAGCGACCAGTGTGCGATAGGTATCCTCAGAAAAATCCTGATGGCCGGGTGTATCCAGGATATTAATGCAAAAACCGTTGTACTCAAACTGCATGACGGACGACGTCACGGAAATGCCACGCTGTTTTTCAATTTCCATCCAGTCGGATGTCGCGTGACGATTCGCTTTACGTGATTTGACCGCTCCGGCCATATGAATGGCGCCGCCGTAGAGCAGCAGTTTTTCTGTCATGGTTGTCTTGCCGGCATCGGGGTGTGAGATAATCGCGAACGTCCGGCGACGGGCGATCTCATTCGCGAGATTTACTGACATGTTGTATCCTCCGTCTCAGAGAAAACGCTGACATGGGTCAGCGCAGGGATGATCTGAAAAATGCCTGATAAGTATAGCAGATCCCGTCATGTGGCGCAATGGAAACGCCGCTGCGGCCGGATCGCTGAAGCGAGGTCTTAAAGCAAAGAAAGAAGCACCGCTCCGGCGATGGCCGGCGCGGTGCTCCCAGTCAGTTTGCTGCCAGCAGGTCAGACGGTTTCCTGGACTCCGGGAATCACCGGCAGCGCTGCCAGGCTTCTGGCCAGCTCTTCATCGGTTGGAGTATAGTCGACCATTTCATCATTCTGGTACTGCATGTAGGCAGACATGTCAAAGTATCCGGTTCCGGACAGACCAAACAGAATGGTTTTCGCTTCACCGGTTTCACGACACTTGATCGCTTCGTCAATCGCCGCGCGAATCGCATGGCTTGATTCGGGCGCCGGCAGGATCGTTTCACAGCGGGAAAACAGGGTCGCGGCTTCGAAGACACTTTTCTGGCCAACGGCCCTTGCTTCATTGAGATAGCCATCATGATACAGTTTGCTCAGAGTGGGTGACATGCCGTGGTAGCGCAGTCCGCCGGCGTGGATCGCTGACGGCCGGAAATCACAGCCGAGCGTGTACATTGGTGCCAGCGGTGTGATGCGCCCGGTATCACAGAAGTCGTAGGCATAGCGGCCTCGGGTCAGGGTCGGGCAGGATGCAGGCTCAACAGCGATGAAATAGGGATTCCGGGTGCCGTTCAATTTATCTCCCATGAAGACACTCATCAGACCGCCCATGTTGGAACCACCACCGGCGCAGCCGATCACGATATCCGGATATTCGCCGATTTTCTCCATCGCCAGTTTTGACTCAAGGCCGATGACAGATTGATGCAGGAGGACATGATTGAGCACGGATCCCAGAGTATAGCGGCAGTCCTCAGACTTAACGGACAATTCGATCGCCTCAGAGATCGCGGTTCCCAGGCTGCCGCCGCCGTTCGGGTCATCGGCCAGCATCTTCCGGCCGATCTCTGTCGTGGTACTGGGGCTGGGAATGATATCCGCACCGAAGGTCTCAATGACCGCTTTGCGGTAAGGTTTCTGTTCATACGATATTTTGACCATATAGACGGTCAGTTCAAGATCAAAATGGGCACAGGCCATGGCCAGAGCTGTTCCCCACTGTCCGGCACCGGTTTCGGTCGTCAGGCGCTTCATGCCTTGTTGTTTGGCATAATAGGCCTGGGCAACAGCTGTATTCAATTTGTGGCTGCCGGAAGTATTGTTTCCTTCAAATTTGTAGTAAATACGCGCCGGCGTGTTCAATTCTTTCTCCAGATTATAGGCACGGCAGAGCGGGGAGGGACGATACATCTTGTAGTATTCCATGATTTCCTCAGGAATATCGATGAATCGATGTTCGGTATCCATTTCCTGGAGACAGACTTCGCGGCTGAAAACAGGCAGCAGATCTTCAAGCTCGGCCGGTTTCATTGTCGCCGGATTGATATATGGCGCGTGATGCTCCTTCATGTCCGCGCGCAGATTGTACCACTGACGCGGAATCTCCTGTTCGTTCAGATAGATGCGGTAAGGGACATGATTCATGACGATCTCCTTTCGTTTTCTGCCTTTACGGCTGTCGGTTCTTCACCGGTTTCTTGCTGGACAGGCAACAAAAAAGCCCCTGTCCACTTCAATGTCTGAAGGGACAAGAGCCTACACTCCTGCGGTACCACCCTGCTTGGCTTTATTTCAAAGCCCGCTCTATCATGTACATGCATACATGGCCACTGGATAACGGGCAGGCCTCCCGTTGACGCCTACTTGGCCAAAGCCGTTCAGGTCACCCTCGTCAGTCCATTCAGTCAGTTCCGTAACCCCCGCGCTCACACTGTCCGCAGGTCGCTGATGTCCGGTTTCCGTCCTACTTCTCTGACTCATCGGTTTCACAGATGAATTTGAGGCTCAGTATAACGGCCTGTCAAACCGCTGTCAAGACTGTCTTAAAAATAAGATAACCGGGAGATCGCACGAAGATGAAGATCATCAGCGAATCGGGTGCATGAGAAATGAATTGGCCTTACCATGATGAACCGATAAGCCTGACATGCTATGATAAATATAGTTTTAAACAGGAGGGAGACTCACCGGATGAAGCGTCGACGCAGACTGATGATCACCCTGGTTGTTCTGATCCTGCTGATGACGGCGTTCAGTGCCTATGGCTGGTTTTTCCGGCATTATCTGGACCCTCAGCTGTATCTGGACATGGCCCGGCAGCATGTTGAATATGATCCGTATCTCGGGAACTGGCAGCAGCCGGATTTTGAAATGATCTGGCAGCAGGGCCGGCCATATGTCCATTTTACCTTTGTCAACGACCGACCCGGTGCTTACGCGGATATCGATCTCTATATTGAGCCGTTCAGCAAAACAGTCTCTTACACAGCGCCCTGATGGCCCATTTCAATTGCACAGATCTTTCGCTTTCGATATAATGATCCCATCTACCGACGCTCTGCCGCCATGAACAAGGGAGACAGACAATGCCGGCTCATTATCAGAAACTGCTGATTCCAGTGCTTTTGACTGCTGTCTGGGTCGTTTTCTCGGAAGGTTTTTCCGTGCTGACGCTGACAGTCGGTCTTTTTTTCGCGATCTGCTCGCTTGCCCTGCTCCATCAGCTGCGTCATGAGCAGGAGACAATGCCGACGATTATCTTGCGGCCGTTCTGGCTGATCATTTTTTTCCTGTACCTGATCGGCCAGATCTACCTTTCCGGTATCCAGATGATCGGCCGGATCATCAGCGGCCGGCTTGAGTCGGAGATCATTGAAATTGAAACGGAGCTGGACAGTGATCTCATGATCTCGGTTCTATCCGCGTCCATCACACTGACTCCGGGAACCGTGACAGTCAGCCGGCGCGGCCGGATCCTGACGATCCTACGCGCGACTTCGCAGCGAACGCAGCTGACTTCGCTTGATCGACAGGTGAAAAAATCGCTGGAGATACTCCTGATGCGCCAACAGATGCGGATGCCGCTCCGGAAGAGGTGATTGATGATACTTGATCTGCTGATTATCCTGATGTCGTTACTGACCCTGAGCAGTATCTGGATCATCATCCGCGGGCCCGGCTCATTGGACCGACTGCAGGGCCTGGCGGTTTTTTCTTCCAAGATCACCATGCTGATTGTCCTTTTCTCCCTGCGTTTTGAACAATCCTACCTGTCCGATATCGCGATTGTCGCCAGCCTGCTCGGGTTCATCGGCATCGTGATGATTACACGCTATATCCGGCAGGGAGGAGCTTTATGATCCGCATGGTCATCGCGTCTGTCATCATGTTCAGCGGCGTTGGCCTGATCGGTGTCGGCATGTTCGGGCTCTTGCGTTTTCGCGATTTGCGGCTGCGGATACTGATCGCGTCCAAAGTTGACACGGTCGGTTTTCTCACCATGATGTGCGGCTGCATGGTCTGGCTCGGTGTCTCCCCCCATATGTGGAAACTCGGTCTGATCATTCTGTTTACGGTCATGACCAATCCGCTGGTGACGCACACAATCGCACATACAGCCCATATCGGAAGTCCGGAAGAAAAGGAACGGCCAAGCGACGATGGTTGAAACATTTTTTCTCATGCTGCTGCTTGTGACCGCGTTTCTGACCATCCAGCAGCGCCGCCTCCGTACATCTGTGATCTTCATGGCTGTATTTTCGCTGCTATCATCGGTCGTTTTTCTGCTGTACCAGGCCCCTGATGTCGCGATGGCAGAAATTGTCATTGGCAGCACGCTCAGCACGGTCTTGTATCTGGTAGCGCTGAGCAAACAGGAACGGCTGAGCCAGGTGATGCACCTGCCGAAGATCCCGCGGCCACAGATGCGAATACAGGTTATCCTGCAGCGGCTACCGGCTGCCATCCTGACCGTGCTGGCCGCTGTCTTGCTGATCTGGCTCTATCCGCCAGCCGCTGATCTGGCCGGGCAGGATATCGCGGCTGACTGGTATCGCTCGCGTTTTCAATCTGATACAGGCGCTGGTAATGCCGTGGCCGCCATCTATCTGAACTATCGGGTCTATGACACGCTTTTTGAGACACTGACCCTGCTGATCAGCGTGCTCGGCGTGGTTCACCTGTCACGCTACGCTGAGGAACCGCTGCCTGCATCCCTTCCGGTACCGGGGCGGATGACAAGGAATGGTCATGATGACGGTCAGATCATCACACCGCTGCTGCGCCTTTTGCTGCCCCTGGTAATGCTGACGGGCTTCTACATCATGTTTTATGGACACCTATCACCCGGCGGCGGCTTTCAAGGCGGTGCGATTCTCTCTTCTGTCTTGTTTCTGCGTTATCTGACGGTTCAGGAAAATGATCTGCGCCTGGCCTTGATGCAGAAACTGGAGAAAATCCTGTTTCTGTTAATTATCCTGGTGCCCGCACTCATCGTCTTCATCACACCGTTTGATCTGTCCGGCTGGATGAAATCGCTCTACCTGATCACCATGAATTTATTGATCGGGGTCAAGGTCTGCTTCGGCCTCAGTGTCATTTTCATCCGATTTGTCTTTCATGAAAGCAGGTGACGATTTGACTGAATATCTAAGCGAACTGATTAGTCTGCTGCTGTTTTGCATTGGTCTTTACGGATTGGCAGCCCGCCGGAATATCATCAAGAGCATTATCAGCCTGGGTGTTCTTGAACTGGCGGTAATCCTCTTTTTTCTCTCCATCGGAGGGGATGCCCCCCAGCGCCCGCCGATCGCGGGAACGGTCGCGGAGTCAGCCGGTATGGTCGACCCGCTGCCACAGGCACTGATGATTACGGCGATTGTGATCGGCATCTCCGTGACGGCTGTGACGCTGACCTTGTTCATCACGATGTACCACAATTATGGAACCACCAACTGGGATAAGGCCAGTGCACTGAACCGCGGAGAGCGCCATCATGATTAGTTTGTACTGGTTTGTCCTCGTGCCTGTACTGACAGGCACGTTGCTCTACCTTATCCCGCTGCGGGTCAGTCGACTGATCGCCGTAGCGGTTCAGACAGCGCTGCTGGGTTTCACGATCGGGCTGTTTTTCGATGTGCGCGCATCCGGCACAGTTCAGGCCTCGCCAGGCGGCTGGCCTCTACCGGCCGGAATCAATCTGACCGCCGATACTGTCAGTGTGCTCTTTCTCCTGCTGACTGTATTTCTTTTCTGGCTCTTTTTGATCTACAATCTGTTCCAGACCTATGCCGGGCCGTTGTTCCTCACCTTGCTGCTGGTCCTTCAGGGATTGATTGCCGGTATCTTTCTGGCGTCTGATCTTTTTAATCTTTATGTCCTGATTGAGGTCGCGACCATCACGGTGACCGTGCTGATTCAGTTCAAGCGGGAAAAACGTTCGATTTATGACGGGCTCATCTATCTGATGATCAACATGACCGCGATGACCTTTTTCCTGCTGGGAACTGGGATGCTTTACCGTCTGACCGGTACGCTGGACCTCTTCCTGATTCAGCAGCGGCTCGCCGGTATCCCGCTGCGGGATCTGGTTTTGCCGTGCAGCCTGATGGTGACGGCGGCTTCTCTCAAAGCCGCGCTCTTTCCGTTGTTCAGCTGGCTGCCGAAAGCACACGGTACGACCGGAGCACCCAGCGTTGTTTCCGCGGTGCTTTCCGGGCTTTATGTCAATGTCGGCTTGTTTCTGCTGCTGCGCCTGCGTGATCTGTTCACTCCGGTCATCCTGCTGGATCCGCTTCTCATGGTACTTGGTTTTCTCACAGCCGCAGCCGGGATCATTCTCGCGTTGAAGCAATACGATATCAAACGGCTGCTGGCCTACAGCACGATCTCCCAGATGGGACTGATTCTGATCGGCATCGCGCACCAGGACCCGGCGGCGGAGTTTGGTTCTTTGTATCATGTTATCAGCCATGCGCTGTTCAAATCAGTTCTCTTTCTGATCGCCGGCCTTGTCGCCGATGCCTGCGGTACAAGAGATCTGCGCCGCATCAGCGGTATGTTCCGCCGCATGCCGGTCCTGGCGACCGCGGCGATCATCGCCGTGCTGGGAATCACCGGCGCGCCGTTTTTCAATGGCAGCATTTCGAAACACCTGATATCAAGTGGCTCATCCAGTCGTTTGATTGACATCGGGCTGATTCTGATCAATCTCGGCACGATCATCTATTGCCTCCGTTTTGTCTCTATATTTACCGATCCAGCACCGCAGGCCGCGCGGGTCTTTGTGCCCTGGAATCGACAGTTTGTCCTGATTTTCCTGGCGCTTCTGTGCCTGATCGGCGGCCTGTTCGGTGCTCAGGCCGTCAGCTGGCTGTTCCCGGTGACTTTGTCGTTCGAGATCAGCGATTATCTGGAGAAGATCATCGTCTATCTGGCCAGTCTGGCCGCCGGCTGGCTGATCTACCGCTTCAGTGCGGACCGGTTGGTCCGTTTGTTGCGAAAAGCGCGTTATGAGCCCGGATTCAACCACATGGTGCTGGCCCTGATCGCGTTTTTTATCGGCCATGTGGTCTGGATGCTGTCCCTCTAACTGCTTGTTCGCCTGGCTTCGACGGTATCCTGCGTTTCAGACAAAACCTGATGTGTGCGGTATACTGGATCATATGTTAGGAGGCGCTGCGATGAACCAGCTTAAACCTGCGCTGATGATCCTGTTTGGCTCGACGGGCGACCTGGCGGCAAAGAAATTATTTCCGTCTTTATATACATTGTTTACCGATGGCTGGCTTGCTCCGCAGACCCGCGTTCTCGGCATCGGCCGGAGAGACTGGAGCCAGGCGGATTTCCAGGATACCGTCCTGACGGCTGTCAGGGCCAGCCAACCAGTTCGCGGTGATGATGTATCCGATTTTCTGGAAATATTCACCTATCACCAGATGGATATCAGCCAGCCCGATGACTATACCGCACTCTGGCGGACGGTTGAACATATGGAAGAAGCGGTCGGGTTTTCGCATAACCGGTTGTTCTTTCTTGCCACCGCGCCCGAACTATTCCCGGTCGTCGCGGACCAGATCGGCCGGGGTCAGCCGCGCGTGCCGGGTTCATTCCGCCGCCTGATGATTGAAAAACCGTTCGGGCGTGATTTGGCATCAGCCCGAAACTTCAACCAGCACCTGAGGCGCTATTTCGAGGAAGAAGAAATTCTGCGTATCGACCACTACCTGGGCAAGGAAATGCTTCAGAATATTCTGGTCCTGCGCTTTGCCAACCATCTGTTCGAGCCGACATTGAGCGCTGAGCACATCGATCACATTCAGATCACGATCAGTGAGAAAATCGGAATCGGACAAAGGGGTGGCTACTATGACCATTCCGGTGCTCTTCGCGACATGGTGCAGAACCATATTCTGCAGCTGCTGGCCCTGCTGACGATGGAACGACCTGAACGATTCGACAGTGAGGGCCTGCGTGACGCCAAGGTCAAATTGTTCCGCTCCATTCGCCATTTCAGTACCGATATACTGACGGAAGCGGTGGTCCTCGGTCAGTATGCGACCGGCCCGGCCGATGAAAAAGCGTATCGATCCGAAAAAGGTGTCGATCCGGAATCAACCACCGAAACATTCGCGGCACTGCGTTTCGATATCGATAATCCCCGCTGGCAGGGGACGCCGGTTTTTGTCCGGACCGGAAAGTATATGGCCCGCCGCCATGCCAGCATTACGATCGTCTATAAACAGTCGGCTTATCCATCATTGCCTCAGCCGGCTGAACCGAACCGGCTGATCATCCGCATCCAGCCGGCTGAAGGTGTTGATTTGCGCTATAACATTAAAAAACCCGGGACCGAACTGACGGCAATCCCGGTTGAGATGGATTTTTGCCAGACGTGTAATTTCCCGGGACAGTCAGCCGAAGCCTATGTCAAACTGCTGATGGATGCCTGGCGCGGCGACTTGAACCTGTTTACCCGCTGGGACGAGATTGAGGCGACCTGGACATTGATCGACAGCCTGCTTGATCAGCGCGATGATCTGCCGGTATATCCTTATCCCGCCGGCCGCGACGGACCGGAACAGGCCGATGAGATGATGAGCCGCCATCAGCGGCAATGGCTTGATGTATGAACGATATGAGTCTGAGATGTCAGAAGATGCAAAGCTGTGACAGGAGGATACCCACATGAAATGGCTGGATATCAGCATGCCGATGCACAAGACCATGCAGGTCTATAAGAATCGCGACGCGAATCGTTTTCGCCTGACCGCCGACCGTACGCATGCGCAGGATCATATCTGCGAAAACCGTATGGAGATCAATCTGCATACGGGGACTCATCTGGACGCCCCGCTGCATGTGATTGACGGGGGAAACACCATCTCAACATTCCCGCTCGATTTGAGCCAGCTGCCGTGTCAGGTGCTCGACCTGAGCGGGCTGCGCGGCTCAATCAAAGTGAAGGATCTCGATCTGAAAGCGATCCGGCCGGGCGGTGCGGTCCTGCTGAAGACCGACAACTCCCTGACGGATGCCTTTGATCCTGACTATGTTTTTCTTTCGATTGAAGGCGCCGCGGCACTGGCTGATACCGGTGTGCGGCTTGTCGGAACCGATGCGCTGGGGATTGAACGGGGTCAGCCCGGGCATCCGACACACCGCGCGCTGATGACACGCGGCGTCTGGATCCTGGAAGGACTGAGACTGGCCCATACCGTGGCCGGCACCGGCTGGACCCTGCATGTCCTGCCGCTGAATATCGTCGGTGCTGAAGCGTCTCCAGTGCGTGCGGTGCTGTCGCGCGACGATGAATGACCATCCTGTTCCCCAGGTTACTGTTAGCGTGGTCCGGAACGGCTATCCTGTTAACAGATAACAATTTTTTCGCGCGTCAGCGCAAAACAGGGAGGTGTTCCTGATGGAATTTACTAATCTAGGACGTACAGGAATGAAGGTTAGCCGTTTGTGTCTGGGGACCATGAATTTCGGACCGTTTACTGAAGAGAAAGACGCGTTCAGGATCATGGATGAAGCGCTTGATATGGGCGTTAATTTCTTTGATACCGCGAATGTCTATGGCCGGGCCGGCAATTTCGGCCGCACCGAGAAAATTCTCGGACGCTGGTTCGCGCAGGGCGGCGGTCGCAGAGAAAAAGTCGTTCTGGCGACGAAAGTCTATGGTGACATGGATGATCCGAATGATGGCCCGAACGGAGCGCGCGGATTATCTGCCTATAAGGTCCGACGGCATCTGGAAGGTTCACTGAGCCGTCTGCAAACCGACCATATTGAGCTGTACCAGATGCACCATATCGATCGTTCGGTGTCCTGGGATGAATTGTGGGAAGTCTTCTCATCGTTTGTCCAGCGTGGAATGGTCGATTATATCGGTTCCAGCAACTTTGCCGGCTGGGATCTTGCCGTCGCTCAGATGGAAGCCAAACACCGGCATTTTCTTGGCCTCGTTTCCGAACAGCACAAATATAACCTGAATACACGAGAGCCGGAGCTTGAAGTTCTGCCTGCCGCGAAAGCGCTTGGCATCGGGGTCATTCCCTGGAGCCCGCTTGATGGCGGTCTGCTCGGACGCAACGCGTTGAATCCGGAGCATCAGTCCCGTTCCGAGGAAAATCGGCAAAGGGTCGAAACGATGCGCAGTCGGTTGGAGGCGTTCGCTGAGTTTGCCAAAGAAATGGGAGAAGCGCAGGATGTGATCGCCCTGGCCTGGCTGCTGGCGAATCCTGCCGTAACGGCTCCGATCATCGGACCGAGAACGATTGAACAGCTTCACGATGCCGCCCGTGCGGTTGAATTGAAACTGGGCGAATCAGAAATGAAGCGGCTCGATGAAATTTTCCCGGGTCCCGGTGGTGCGGCCCCGCAGGCGTATGCCTGGTAACCATCGTTGTTTCGGTTTTTGCCGATAAACGATATAATATGAATAGAACCTGACGCGGAAAGCCCGGAATCAACCTGATTTTGGGCTTTCCTGCGGACAAGGTCCAATCATCGTCTTGTTTGCTGTGAGGCTATGATGGACGAATAAAACAGGAGGCAGGCGGCATCAGGTCCTCCGGGCCGCCGACGATCACTATGAAGAATAAAAACCATTATGATCTTGTCGTAATCGGCAGCGGTGCCGGCCTGATGGTGGCGCAGGCAGCCGCGGCCAGCGGTCGGCGCTGTGCTCTGATTGAGGCAGTCAAATTGGGCGGAACCTGTCTGAATCGCGGCTGCATTCCATCCAAGGTTCTGGTGCATCCGGCGGATCTCGTTCGCGAGATGGAGCGCGCGCGCCGGACCGGCGTTCAGATGGAAATCGGTTCCATCGACTGGGAGCGGCTCAGCCAGCGTGTCTGGAACAAGATCAATGAAAATGAAGAAATTGAGGACAGCCTGTCCGATCTGACCTCGCTTGAAATTATCCACGGACGGGCGCGATTCAGCGGTGAACATGATCTGGTGGTCGATCTGAATGACAGCGATGAACCCCTGGTGCTCAAAGCAGACCAGGTTGTTATCGCGGCCGGAGGCCGGTCATTTATTCCACCGGTCGATGGGTTGGACGCTGCCGGCTATCTAACCTCTGAGACCTTCTTCGGTGAATCCTATCCGAAAACACCATGGAAGAGCCTGATTATCATCGGCGGCGGTGCGATCGGCTGTGAGTTCGCCCATATTTTTTCGGCCCTGGGCACCAGGGTCACACTGGTTGAGATGCAGCCCCGTCTGGCGATGACAGAAGAACCTGAGGTCAGTTTACTTCTGCAAAAACAACTGGAAGCCGGCGGGGTCAATGTCCGTACCGGTTTTCGTGCGCTGTCGGCCGGACGGCAGGATGAACAGCGACTGTTGACGATTTCCGGCCCGGACGGACAATTGGAGACGATAGCGGCCGAAGCGATTTTTGTTTCTTCCGGCATCCGCTCCAACGCGGATCAGCTCAATCTGGACTCATGCGGACTGAAGCCCAATCCACGCGGCTGGATTGAGACAGATGAGTTTCTTCGCACCTCTGTACCACATATCTACGCGATCGGTGACATCAACGGCCGCTTCCAGTTCAGGCATAAAGCCAATTATGAGGCGGATATCCTGATCCACAATCTATTTTCCGAATCAGATCAGCCACGGGCCGCCAGCTATGCCAATGTGCCCTGGGCAATTTTCACCTGGCCGCAGATCGCGCATGTCGGCATGACGGAAGCGCAGGCCCGCGAGCAGCATGGCCGGGTGATGGTCGGGCGGCATTATTATTCGATGACCGCGAATGGCTATGCCATGGGCTATGAACCGGGTGACGCCGATGACGGATTCGTCAAGATGATCGCGGACGCTGAGGGGACGATCCTCGGTGTCCATATCATCGGTCCGCAGGCCGCTGTCCTGATCCAGTCCTTTGTCTATCTGATGAACGCCGGCTACACTTGCCGGGCTAAACCGGATCAGCTGCCGTTCTCGCACCAGACGGGATCCCGTTTCTGCCTGCAGGCGGACTCCATTAAAGCGATTGACCAGTCCATGGTCATTCATCCGGCACTCAGTGAAGTGGCGGCCTGGGTCACAGGTGAACTGGAGTGGGTAGAGTAGGCCATCAGACTGCCATCGGATCACCGGACGGAGGAGACACATGACATCACGCCACAGCCAATCCACACAGGTCGTGACACGCGACGCGGTCTGGCAGCAGTTGGAAGCGCTAAAGTCGAATCGGCGCAAGCGGACTCAGACCGGTACGTTTTTTGTTGAAGGGGTCAGGGCGATCAACCTGGCACTGCGGCATGGCTGGGTGATTGACGCCTGGGTTCACGCGCCAGTTGACCATCTTTCCGACTGGGCTGCCGGGATTCTGTCCAGCCATCCCGCTCCGCGCCACTATCAGCTGACGGAGCCGCTACTGCAGGCGCTGAGCAATAAAGTCGACCGATCGGAATTGTGCGCGGTTATTCAGATGCGTTCGCAGGCAATCATCCCGTCCGGGCAGATCACGGCACCACTGCTGGCACTGTTTGACCGGCCGTCCAATAAGGGAAATCTGGGCAATATCATGCGCACCTGTGATGGATTCGGCCTGCATGGTCTGGCGATCACCGGCCACGCGGTCGACCCCTATGATCCGGACACCATCGCGTCGAGCATGGGTTCATTGTTTGCCGTCCCATTCGCTCATCTGCCGGATCGGGCCGGCATTGAGGGGTATCTGGAAACCTTATCTTCAATCTGGCCGGACCTTCAGGTGATCGGAACCAGCGCCCATGCCGAGCGCCGTCTCGACGAGGCGGATTTCCGGCTGCCGACCCTGCTGATGATCGGTAATGAGACAGAAGGCCTGAGCCGCCACGCGGCCGGGCTATGCGACCATATGGTGAGTATCCCGATGGCCGAATCGGCCTCGGCGACTTCCTTCAATGTGGCCAGCGCGGCCGCGATGATGTTTTATGAGGCGAACCAGCAGAGAAATTGGCGATCAGGCGGCTCGGGCAGGGTTGATTCAGCGAAGTGATATAATATGGGTACTGACAGCACCTCCGACCGCGGTCAGGAGCAGGATCAGCCAGAGTTTGCCGGTTAGAATCATCGTCAGAATCAAAAAGAACCAGAGAATTGAGATGGAGCGGATTTTTATATGGCGCGGCACACCGCCGCCTTCCCGGTAATGCCGGATATAGGCGGACAGATAATGGCTTCGCATCAGCCAGTCATGCAGACGCGGCGAACTTTGTGAAAAGAGAATCGCAGCCAGCAGCAAGAACGGGGTTGTTGGCAGAATCGGCAGTATAATCCCGATTATCCCCAGCCCCGTCGCCAGTAAACCCAGAATCAGAAATAACATACGTCGCATGGTGCGAACAGTTTAGCATAGGCCTTGTTTTATCTGCAACAGAAAGACAGGTGGTCATAATGAAAACGTCTCGGGCCGTTCTCGCGGGCGCGGTCATGCCGCATCCCCCGATTCTGATGCCGGGGGTCCATGATGGCAACCATCAGGCGGAAAAGACCGATCGGGCCATGCGTGATGTGGCCGGAAAGCTCCTGGCAACTCATCCGGACACGATCGTGGTCATCTCACCGCATGCGCCGATGTTCAGTGACTTTCTCTTTATTTATGATGGTCCTGAGGCCAGCGGCCATTTCGGCCGGTTCGGCGCGATGAAGACCGCTTTTTCGTTTCAGCAGGATACCGCCCTGCGTGACCGGCTGATCGATGAATTAGAACAGGCGGATATCAGCGGTGGCTGCCTCAGTCAAAGCCAGATGCGCCGGCTGCAGGCCAGTCGGGATCTGGACCATGGTGTCCTTGTGCCGATGTACTATCTGCAGCAGCAAAAGCCGGATCTGCAGATTCTCGCCATGTCCTGCTCACATCTTCCACTGCCGGAGATCTATCGTGCCGGACAGGCCCTGGCGGCTGCAGCAGAGCAGCTCGGCCGGCGGATCGTGATTATCGCCAGCGGAGACCAGTCCCATAAAGTCAATGAAGCCAGTCCTTACGGGGTCAATCCCGCCGGGACGGTTTACGATCAGGCGGTCTGCGATGGACTCCGCAGCGGCCGCGCGCTTGATCTGCTGTCGATTGATCCGGATATGGCCGGCCGCGCGGCTGAATGTGGCTATCGCTCCATTGTCATG
Source organism: Clostridia bacterium (assembly GCA_009929975.1). Lineage (GTDB taxonomy): Bacteria > Bacillota > Clostridia > Saccharofermentanales > UBA5734 > SLHU01. Next base: position 12,895 of record RZZF01000001.1, on the reverse strand, counting down.
ATGCTGGGCGCTTTCAGCCGTCAGGCCCTGCACGGTGAGCTTCTCTCATATGAAGCCCCCTATGGAATCGGTTATTGTGTCGGTGTGCTGGCTCCGTCCAGTGAAGCTGAAAATCAGCCGGACGCGTTCGAACAACTTCAAATCAGCCGCCGGAACCAACTGCGGCGGCACCAGGAGGCTGCCTCCTTCCCGGTTCAGATCGCCTGGCAGACCTTGTCAGGGCGTCTGCTCGAAGGCCGTCAGCTGAGCACCGGCGATATCAGCGGTGAAGCGGCTGATCTGGAGTACTGGCTCAGCCTCAGGGCTGGTGTCTTTGTCACACTGCACAAGTGGGGGGAGCTGCGCGGCTGTATTGGAACAACCGAACCGACACAGGCGTCCGTCGTTCAGGAAATCATACATAACGCAGTCCAGGCGGCGTTCCATGATCCGCGTTTTGATCCGCTCAGTCCGGACGAACTGAATGATCTGCAAATCAGTGTGGATGTGCTTGCTGAGTCAGAGCCTGTGGATGATCGCAGTCAACTCGATCCGAAGGCATATGGTGTGATCGTCAGTCACGGCAGCCGACGTGGTCTGCTGCTGCCGGACCTCGATGGCGTCGACACGATTGAGGAGCAGCTGGCAATCGCCTGCCGTAAAGCGGGGTTGTCTGAACAGTCACCTTACCGGATTGAGCGGTTCAGTGTGACGAGGTATACGTGATGACCGGCTCTGTGAAAAATCTGCGTCATCCATCGAAAGACGTAATGGGTGCAGCAGCCTGTCCGGCCCGCTGGTGGCATCCGGCCGGCGATGGTGATGTGGTCTGTGTTCTGTGCCCCCATCACTGTTGCATCCGTCCGGGGCAGCGGGGGCGGTGCCTGGCCCGGGAAAACCAGGACGGCCATCTGGTCGCGTCGGCTTATGGTGTGATCACAGCCATGTCGGTGGATCCGATTGAGAAAAAACCACTGAACTGGTTCATGCCGGGCCGGCCGATTCTTTCGGTCGGGTCGTTTGGCTGTAACTTTCACTGCGACTTCTGCCAGAACTGGTCTATCGCGCAGCGCCTCGCGCCTGGCCAACGGATCGGACCGCGCCAGCTGGCCGATGAGGCAGCGCGGCTTTCTGATATCGGTAATATCGGGCTGGCGTTTACCTACAATGAACCGCTGATCAATCTGGAATTTGTGATTGACTGCGCTGAGCTGATCAGGGCGCAGGGGCAGCGCTGTGTCATGGTGACGAATGGCTTCGTTGAGCCGCAGCCGCTGCAGCAGCTGCTGCCGTTCGTTGATGCCATGAACATTGATTTGAAGGCTTTTTCCGATGATTTTTACCGGAACGTCTGCGGTGGTCGGCTTGACCCGGTCAAACAGACCATCATGACCGTGGCGTCTGCCTGTCATGTTGAGGTGGCCACGCTGTTGATTCCCGGCTTGAATGACAGCGATGAAGAGATAGATCGTCTGGCGGCCTGGCTCGCTGCCATCAACCCTGAGATTCCGCTTCATCTGACCCGGTATTTTCCCGCGTATCAGCGGAAAACCCCCGGTCCGATCAGCCGGGAACGGCTCTTTCACCTGATCAGCATCGCCCGGCGTCATCTGCGGCGTGTCGCGCCCGGTAATCTGGTATGATATTTCGTATTAAGATTGATCGGAGAATCGTGATATGACACAGCAGCCTCAAACAAGGCCGGATCACATTGGACTGAAACCGGTCCTGATCTGGCAGGACGCGGTCATCTTGAGCCGCCTGGCACGACAGATCTGGCTTGAACACTATACGCCGATCATCGGCCGCGACCAGGTAGATTACATGACCGGAAAATTTCAGTCGGCCGCCGCGATCTGGCGGGACATTCAGAGCGGCGGGATGGAGTATGACCTGATTGTCTGCGGGAACCAGCCGGCAGGCTATATGGCAGTCAGAGTGGACTCACACAAAAAGTCGATGTTTCTCAGTAAATTATATGTTGAGCGGGCCCGACGCGGGCAGGGTATCGGCCGATGGGCGTTCGGCCAGCTGGTTGACCGCGCCCGCAAGGCCTCATGCAGCACAATCTGGCTGACGGTCAATCGTTATAACAGCGGCTCGATCGCAGCCTACCAGAAACTCGGCTTTCACATCATGGAAGCGATCTGTACCGATATCGGCCAGGGCTATGTGATGGACGATTTTCGGATGGAATACCGATTGTCATAATTTCGCAACAAATTGTTTAAAATTTATCCCTTGTCAAAATGAAGAGAGGATCTATAATAAGAAATGTAAAGACAAAGAAAGTCAAAGTCAAACAGGAGGTGTTGAATATGTTTGGACTGGTACCCTTTGAAAGGCGGAGAAATCAACTGCAGACGAGAGATCCCGGCTTGTTTGACATCGATCGTGTCTTCGAGAATTTTTTCAACGATTCGGTGTTTCCAACAATGTACAGCCGCAGCGGGATGATGAAAGTGGATATTTCTGAAGAAGACGACCGCTACATCCTTGAAGCGGATTTACCGGGAATCAGGAAAGAACAGGTGAGTGTTGAACTTGAAGATGACCGGCTGACGATTTCAGTCAACTATGAAGATGAAGAAGAAGAAAAGAGTAAAAATTATGTTCGCCGCGAGCGCCGGGTCTGCTCAATGGTACGGAGTTTTAACGCGGCCGATGTTGACGGAGAGGAGATTGAGGCGGCGATGACGGATGGTGTGCTGCGACTGATGCTGCCGAAAAAGGAACCTGATCAGCAAAAACGCAAATCAATTCAGATCAATTAATCACAGCAGATATCCATATAAAGGACGGTTGTATCGACAGCCGTCCTTTTCTATGTTTAAATATCGGGAAAAGGTGTGTATAGTAACTATAAATGCTTAGCCATTTTTTAAAGTCTGGAAGGATATTATGAAAAAATCTTTACGACAGACATTCAGAGCGTTCGCGGCGGCCGGGTGGACCAAACTCCGCAGGAACAGCGGAATATCTGTTCTCATCGGCCGGTTCAGTCAATGGGCCGTCCGGACATTACCCTCCGCGGCTGTTTTGTTACTACTGACGACCCTTGTTGTTTATCTTCTGACCGAACAGCCGGTTCAACCGGCAGCCATTGTGAACGATGCGCAGCCGGAAAGTGCGGCTCAGCCGCAGATGTCCCGCCCTGCCATGATTCCCCTGTACGAGATTGATGGGCCTGAACGGGTCATCAGCCGCAGCCGCAGCGCGTTTTTGGAGAATCACCTGAGTGTGGATGTGGCCGCTCAGCCGTTGATTGAGACAGCCGTGGCCGTCACACCCGCGCCGACGAGTCGGCCGGAACCGACGCCGTATCCCCAGTCCACTGACGAAAACGGGATCGCGGTAGAAGGAATGCCGGTTGACCATTTTTACGTTGATGACCGAACCGTCTATATCAATGTCTCACTGGCTAACCTGCGGCAGAGCCCTGACGCGTCTTCCGAAGTGGTTGCCCAGGCCGGATTGGGGTCAACGTTGACCCGTACCGGCTATGGACTGAGCTGGTCTCAGGTCCGTCTGGCGGATGGATCCGAGGCATTTGTTCTGACCAATCTCCTCAGCCTCGAGTTTGTCGCGGCGCCAACTCCGACGCCGACACCGTCACCGACTCCTTCACCGACGCCGACACCATCACCGACGCCGGAGCCGACGACCGCCGCACCGACGACGACAGCGGCCCCGACAACAACAGCAGCTCCGACCACGACAGCGGCACCGACGACGACCGCCACACCGACGACGACCGCCGCACCGACGACGACCGCCGCACCGGTGGATTCAGGATCGGCCCTGTCATCCTCTGATCAACAGAAAATTGTCGATTTCGCCCGTTCATTTATCGGGACACCCTATGTGTATGCCAGTTCATCACCATCCGGTTTTGATTGCTCCGGCTTTACAAAATACATTTACGGACAGCTGTTTGGCATCACGCTGCCGCATCGGGCCCGCGATCAGGCGAAAACCGGTAAAGGTGTCTCATCTTCCGAAATCCAGATCGGAGACATCCTCTGTTTTGACTATTCCTACGACGGTGTTGTCGACCATGTCGGTATTTACATCGGTGGTGGCCGTTATGTCCATGCGTCGGCCAGCGCCGGTCGTGTGCTGGAAAAATCCGTTAATTTCTCCAGCCAGCCAATCAAGACCATCCGACGGATCATTTACTGAAATGATCCGTCTAAGTATATGAAGCATTATACTAGCTATTAATGAAAGGTAGATTGCGATGAATTCAATGACAGCCTGGCTGCATAAGAACAAGCGTCCGCTGATGATTGTCACCGGTGTGTTTGTTGTGCTTCTGACTGCCGCACTGATCTCGTTTTTCAGCTGGCAGGCACGCCAGCAGCAGAAAATTGAGGCTTCCGTCAGCCAGTCAGAACAATTATCTGAACAATTGATCGAGTCCCAGCAGACGGAGGAGTCCAGACAGATAGAGGCTTCTGAACGCCTGACCGCTGAACGGACCGCCCTGATGGAATCACTGAATCCTGAGACCTTCCACAAGGGCATTTATCTGGACGATATCGACTTGAGTGAAATGACCTTGAATGAAGCCATTGACTATTTCGCGGCTGAGGAAGTGCGGCTGCGTGACGAGTTTTCCGTTCAACTGGCACTGAATGATGACTCACTGCAGATTGATGGCAGCAAAGCCGGATTGAAAACCGACTGGTCAGACCGGTTGGTTGAACTCTGGCGCATCGGCCGCGGTGTTGATCAGGACGCGACGATTGATGAACTCAAGACTCAGCTGGCTGAGATTGAGAAGCTGCAGTCGGATCCCGTCAAACAGACCACCACGATGATCTTTGATGAAGAGGCTGTGCGCCAGCAGGTACTGACCTTTGCCAATTCGCTGTCGTATGAACCCAAAGGCGCGAAAGCCACCTCGTTTGATACAGATAAAAAAGTGTTTGTTATCAGTGAACAGGAGCCGGGACGCTCTGTTGATGGTGATTCTGCCGCATCAGACGCTTTAGCGCTTCTGCGCGAAGGCCGGTATGGTGAAACCGTCCAGCTCCAGGCCGTCGCGACCACAGGAGGACAGAACGCTTCTGATCTTCTGGCCGCCACCGGTTTCATATCTGAAGCACGGACCTATGCTGAGGCTTATAATCCCGGACGCGATGAAAATATCCGCCGCGTCGCCCAGATTCTCAACGGGACGGTGCTGCAGCCGGGTGAAACTTTTTCCTTTAACGGCTATGTCGGCCGACGGACAGCCAGCCGTGGATTTAAAGAGGCTGGTGTCATTGTCGGCGGTGTCCTGGTCGACTCAATCGGCGGTGGGATCTGCCAGCCGAACACAACGCTGTTCCAGGCAGCTGCGAAAGCCGGTCTACAGATTGTGGAACGGTATCCGCACAGCTGGCCGAGCAGTTATACCGAAGTCGGTCTGGACGCGACAGTCAGTTATGGTGGACCGGATCTGAAGTTTCGCAACACGACCGATTATCCGATTGCCATTCGTGCCTGGTACAGTAAACCAGCCGTGGTTTTCCAGATTTACGGCAAGAAACTGGATGATGGTGTCAGCATTAAACTGGCAGTCGATCATCTCGGCTATATTCCGGTACAAGAACCGAATGTGATTGAGAAACTGAACACATCGCTTGCTCCGAACACCAGAGTTCAGATCCGTGCGGTCCATGTCGGACAAAGGACCCGGGCATATCGCATCTGGGTGCGCGATGGACAGGAAATCAAGCGTGAAGTGCTCGTTGACAGTTATTACCGTCCGCTGCAGGGTATTGTCGAGTATGGCCCGGTCGTACCGACGCCGACACCTGAAGTGACGCCGGAAGTGACGCCGGAGGTGACGCCTGAAGTGACACCGGATCCGAATACAGAAGAAGACCCGGCGTCCGATCCGAATACAGAAGAAGATCCAGTACCTGATCCGAATACAGAAGGAGATCCAGTACCTGAAGGCTGATTTATTGAATAAAATAAAGCATCTCAGTCTTTCAACATTTCGAATAAAGCATAATCTGCAGGCAGCAGAGGCAGGCGCAACGCCTCCTCTGCTGTTTTATATTCCATCCGGTCGTGAACGGATAACTGCGGCTCACCTTTGATCGTCGCGGGCAGGCACAGCAGGATTACCCGCTGATCGGGATAATCAAACGACAGGACATGGCGCACCGGACCAACTTCGGATTCAACGGCCAGTTCTTCGAATAATTCTCGTCGGAGTGCCTGTCCGGGCTTTTCACCTTGTTCCAGTTTGCCGCCGGGCAGTTCCCAGAGACCGGCATGCTTGCCGTTTGGAATACGCCGGGTCAGCAGCCAGGTTGAGCGCCCGCTTCGATCAGCACCGCGAATCAGTGCGGCGGCGACCAGCGTTTCCCGGTCCGTCCGCTTTGTCTCACAGGTGTACATCGTGGTTGTGATTTTATTTTGGCCATGGTCATCGCTGCCGGCGGTGCGCAGCAGGCCCAGTGCCCGTCCTGCCGCGGCGACCTCACGCTGAATATCAGGGGCTGCTTCACCATGCCAGGCTTCGACACCAGCCAGCCCCGCCTTTTGCAGGCGTGAGAGATGACTCAGCAGTTCCGGATTGACAATTGTCTGACCCCGGCACCAGCCATAAAGATGGGGATGGGCCAGAACCGCGATGCCACCGGCTGCGCTGATCGCTTGAATCGCAACTGTGGCGGTTGGACGAACGCGCTCGACATAGGCCGGACGTCCTTCGCTGAGCAGCTGCTTGAAGGCTTGTGATATATCAGGCATCCAGCCTCCCTCAACCAGCAGCTGGGCCGCGTGCAGCCGGCCGACCGTCTGATCATCTGAGGTATTCATGAACTGATCAGCGTCAATCGGATATCCCAAATCATGCAGCCGCTGCAGTAAACGGTGGTTGCGCGTGTCACGCTCTTTTTGCTGCCGCTCGAGAAAGGGCTGCAGATTTTCACTGCCGCCCTGCGGGAAATAGGCCAGCAGATGCAGTTCTACAACATCCTGAACCGAAAGTTCGACACCTTCAATCAGACGGGGAATTGATAGTCCGGCGGCAGCCAGCTGTCCCAGATACTGCCTCGCCGGCCTGATCGCGGCCAGCGTATCATGATCGGTTATCGCGAACGCGTCCAGTCCGGCTCCGCGGACCCGGTCGACCATCTGTGCCGGTGTGTCGGAACCATCTGAACACGTTGTGTGCAGATGAAGATCACAGCATCCACGGCGCATGATCTCGTGCATGATTTCCAGAGCGTCTTGTTCATGGGGAGTCATCATACGGGCCTCCTACTGCAGGCGGTAAATCACGGCGTGATCACTGGCTGGAAACTCAGCAGCCACCTGATAATGCTGTTGAAACCAGGCTTCATCAAGAACAAAATCCGGATGACGGCGCAAGGTATCATCAATCAGCAGATAGTCAAGGTGGTATCCGCGGATCGTCGCCTGAAAGCGTGTCAGATCACCATCACCTCCAGCCAGAAACCAGCGATAGAGTTCTTCGCGCTCGGCCGTATCATGTCCGGCGGACCAGGCGTAATAGGCATGGCCAAACCAGGAGAGGCGGCCGCTCAAGTAGAACTCATGGAAGTGATGCGGGGCAGTGACGAAAACGGCATCTGGATCGGTCTTTGTTTCAATCCACTCAACCATCTCGCTCTCCGGATTGATGAAAAGATCTCGCTGATTGATGTTCTGGACAATACGGATTTCCATCAGGCCGGTGATCATCAGGATGATCGCCAGCAGAAGCGCCGGCAGCCGTCCGTCAAAGTGAAAACGGAACCGTTCCGGCTGATCGGCGGCCACATCTCCGACAAGCTTCTGTTGACGTGCCAGCCGGTGTCCGCGACGCCTTCTCAGCCGGGTATCCAGTCCGATCTGCCAGAGCCTGACCAGCAGATCGCCCACCGGGAGGCTGATCAGCGCGAAGGTGATCAGCAGATATTTGTGGTTGACGGTGACATCGGGTGTCACGGAGACGGTCAGGCCGAACAGCAGTGGAAACAGGAACACAAGATAAACACGCCGCCTGACTTGATCATTGAGCAGCAGTGCGATGATCAAAAGCGGCAGGAGCAATCCACTCATTTCCAGCAGATAGCTCAGGACTCCGGTCAGGCTTTTATCCTCGGCGATGAAGCCCCATAGTAGGGTCGGGTGCAAAGTCTGGCGGCCTGGACTTGAGAAGAAGGCAGTCTGGATCAACGCGGAAATGATGGCCGCGGATCCGATCAGCATCAGCATCAACCGGTTCCGGCCCAGCAGAGCAATACCGGCCAGCAGCAGGAGCAGGGCAATCGTCGCGGAACCATGGAAATACGGCAGCATAACGGTCAGCAGCAGCGCGAACAGTGCCCTGCGCCGGTCATCAGGACCGACCGGGAGCCAGGCATGGCGTGATACCAGGTGCTCCTGCCAGATAGGCCGCTGCCGCTGCCAGTCGATCAGATCCGGCAGCATTAGGATAAAAACCAGGAGCATGACGCTGAGGCCGGGCAGCAGATGACGCTGATTGGCGAAGACATTGATGCCCCACAGCCCCCAGTCATCATGTGGCGTACTGCCGATGAAGGCCGACTGGTGCCAGAGCATGTCCAGCCACTGCCGTGGTGTCGGAAGTGATGGCGGATAATGACTGCTGATCAGCGCCTGCTGATTCAGCCAGTCACGCAGATGGGTCCAGAAAGCCAATGAACTGCGCAGAAAAAACATCGCCGGCGACAACAGATACAGGACCGCTTTCCCGGTCAGCTGAACCGCGAGTGTGCCGAGCAGGAGTGAGAAACTGAGCAGACCAAGCCAACTGGGAAGATTGATGGCCCAGCTGATCGGCAGCCCGAGAAAATGCAGGTTGCCGGCCAGAAAGTAAAAAAGGAAATGGTAGGAGATGCCGTCTCCGGCAAAATGCGGATATTCAGTCGGAAAGTTCATGCCGTGTGAAAATGAACGGACCAGGGCGGTATGCGGTGCGAAATCACTGAAAACAGAATAGGCAGCCCGGATATACGGTCCGCTCAGGCCAAAGGTTGAGCCCATCAGCCAGCCGGCCCCGATCATCCAGATGATCAGAGCGGCAATAAACCAGCCACCGCCATGGGATGTCAGCTGCCGGAACTGCCGGCGGAGTGGCTTCGGCTGGCCGGACTTGACCCGCAGCGGTCGATGCCGCAGCCGCCGCAGCAGACGATAAATCATCAGGGCTGTTCCGGGAAGCAGAATCGCCAGATTGGCAAATAACATGGGATTGATATCGCCCGTATACCGTTCATGGATGGCATAGGCCAGGCCATAGGTCAGCCAGGTCAATGGCAGAAGACCGGCCCAGATCGCACCGGCCAGATGAAAAAGACCGCAGAAAAGGGGTGAATCCTGCCAGCCGGCTCCGTTCGGGCTGATACGCTGCAGCCAGATGCTGACGGATCGGGCAGCCGTCATCCGACGGATCAGGTGCCAGCCCAGAAACAACGCGAATGTTAGCCAGAGCAGTGCGATCATGATCAGTCTGGATCCACTGGAGCGCGCGGTTGGTTGGCCGGCTGTCCGGACTCCGGCTGCCGGTCGTGAATTTCTTTCGCGATGATATAACGGGGGCGCCCTTTGACTTCTGTGAAAATACGGGCGATGTAGATGCCGATCAGACCGAGGCTGACCATCAGGCTGCCGCCAATCAGAAGTTGCAGTAAAATGACGGTAGTGAATCCGGAGGCGGCATGGCCGCTGAACCAGTTGACCAGTGTCTGGGCCCCGATCGCCAGGCTGCCGGTCAGCAGAATGACCCCGAGAAATGTAATGAACTGCAGCGGTGCCGTTGAAAACCCGGTGATGGCATTGACACTCAGGCGGATCAGGCGCAGCAGCGGCCATTTACTGGTACCGGCCGCGCGGGCGGCCACTTCAAAGGAAAATGTCTTGCGCCTGAACCCAAGCCAGGCCGACAGGCCGCGGAAGAAGGTATCATGTTCGCCGAGACGGCGCCATTCATCAACCACCTGCCGGTCCAGCAGTTTGAAATCGGAAGCGTTGCGCAGGTCATAACCGGAAAAACGCAAAAAGAGACCGTAGAAGACTTTGGCGTTGAGCCGGCTGACCAGGGATTCCTTGCCCCGGGTTGATTTAATCCCTTCGATGACATCATACTCACCGGTCATCCAGTCGCGAACCATGTCGGGAATCGCCTCAGGCGGGTGCTGCAGATCCCCATCCATCAAAATCACGGCGTCGCCGGAGGCATGACTGAGGCCGGCGCAGATTGCGGCTTCTTTGCCGAAATTACGGGAAAACCTCAGTCCCCTGATCCGGGAATTGGCCTGGCTGGCAGCGGTCATCAGTTCCCAGGTGCCATCTGAGGATCCGTCATCAATCAGGATCAGCTCATAATCAACCGGCAGCTGACTCAGGATGGGGATGATGGCGCGAAGTGTGATGGGAAGCTGTTTTTCCTCATTGTAAAACGGTATCAGAATCGAGATCAGCACGATATTACCTCCGCCTGTCAGTTAACGCCATTGTACCATGAACCCCGGGTTTTCCGTGATGAAACCTGACCGGATGGTCCGACATAAATCCGGATCGACCGGTTCGGTGCAATCTGGATAAAGATGGCCCGAATCACGCTCAGGGCATTGATTACAGGGCTTATTCAGTATACAATACAAGGTGGTTTAAGAAAATTATCTGATCGATATTCATGAAATGGGAGAGTGACAATCATGGCCATGATGGAAAAGAAAAGTATTAAGGACATTGATGTCCGCGACAAGAAAGTCATCGTTCGTGTTGATTTTAATGTTCCGTTGGACAAAAGTACCGGGAAAATAACCGACGACAAGCGGATCCGGGGCGCACTGCCGACGATCCGGCATCTGGTTGAAAACGGTGCCAAAACCATTCTTGTTTCTCATCTTGGCCGGCCGAAATCAGGTCCGGAAGCCAAATTTTCCATGAAGCCTGCGGTTGACCGCCTCAGTGAACTGCTCGGCCAGCCGGTCGTGCTGGCGGCCGATGTCATCGGCGATGATGCCCGCGCCAAGGCGGCTGCGCTGAAATCCGGCGAAGTCCTGATGCTCGAGAATGTCCGTTTTCATAAAGAAGAAACAAAGAATGATCCGGTTTTTGCCCGTGATCTCGCGTCGCTGGCTGAACTGTATGTCAATGACGCGTTCGGAACCGCACATCGCGCACATGCCTCAACCGCCGGCCTGGCCAACTATCTCCCGGCTGTCTGCGGCTTCCTGATCCAGAAGGAAATTGATCTGATGGGCGGCGCGCTCAGCAATCCGAAACGTCCTTTCGTCGCCATTCTCGGCGGCGCCAAGGTTTCCGACAAGATCGGTGTGATTGAAAACCTGATTGAAAAAGTCGATACCCTGATCGTCGGCGGCGGCATGGCCTATACCTTCATGAAATCCCAGGGCTGCACCATCGGCAGCTCATTGTGTGAAGAAGATAAGCTCGATCTGGCGACATCGCTGCTGGCGAAGGCCAAAGAAAAAGGGGTTAAGTTCCTGCTGCCTCTGGATAACGTGGTCGCGGACCGCTTTGCCGCGGATGCGGAAATGCAGCTGATAGATTCCAAATGCCTGCCGGATGGCTGGATGGGCCTTGATATCGGTGAGAAATCCGTCGAGCTGTTCTCTGAGGAAATCAGGAAAGCCGGCACGATTGTCTGGAACGGACCGATGGGTGTTTTCGAGTTTGACCGTTTTGCCGTCGGTACCCGTGAAATCGCCCGTGCTGTGGCGGAATCCGACGCGGTATCAATTATCGGCGGCGGTGACTCGGCTGCTGCGGTCGAACTGCTGGGATTCGCGGACCAGGTCACGCATATCTCAACCGGCGGCGGAGCTGCGCTGGAGCTGCTAGAAGGAAAAGTCCTGCCGGGCATTGATTGCCTGATGGACAAGAACGCCCGCCGGACATTCGCGGCCGGCAACTGGAAAATGAATCTTGGCATCCCGGCCAAAGCGGTCAAACTGGTTGAGGAACTGAAAAGCAAAGTGACCGACGCAACAGCGGAAATCGCGGTTGGTGTGCCGTTTACCGCGCTGCCGGCTGTCATGGAAGCCTGTGCCTATACCAATGTCAAAGTGGCGGCCCAGAACTGCCATGATCAGGACAGCGGTGCCTACACCGGCGAGATCTCAGCCCGTATGCTGTCTGAAATGGGTGTCCCATATGTGATCATCGGCCACTCTGAGCGGCGTGAATATTTTGCTGAAACGGATGAATCGGTCAACCGCAAAGTGAAAGCCGCGCTGAACTGGGGTGTTCGTCCGATCGTCTGCTGCGGCGAATCACTCGGTCAGCGTGAAGCCGGTGAGACCTTCGACCTGCTGCGTCAGCAGATCAGCGGTGCTCTGGCAGAAATCCCGGCAGAGAAAATGTCCTTTATCACGATCGCCTATGAGCCGATCTGGGCGATTGGTACGGGCAAAGTCGCGACCGATGAGCAGGCTCAGGAAGCCTGTGCCTTCATCCGCGGTCTGCTGGCTGAAACCTATGGCCAGACCATTGCCGCTGAGACACGGATTCTATATGGTGGATCCGTCAACGCCAAGAACGCGGCCGGACTGTTTGCCCAGACTGATATCGACGGCGGCCTTGTCGGCGGCGCGTCCCTGAAAGCGGATGACTTCAGTGTGATCTGCCATGCCGGCAACTGAATCATTCAGATATCATGATGACAGGCCGCGGGTCGGCGTACCCACGGCCTGTTTATTCATAAGGAGTACTTTATGAAACAACTAAAACATCGTCCAGTCGCTTTAATCGTACTAGATGGCTTCGGCTACAACCCTGACGACAAAGGCAATGCAGTTCACGCAGCCAGAACACCCAATATCGACCGTCTGCGGCAGAACAATCCACATACCCTGATCAGGACCAGCGGACTTGATGTCGGTCTGCCGGACGGCCAGATGGGCAACTCAGAAGT
>RZZF01000099.1 GCA_009929975.1 Clostridia bacterium | reverse complement strand
TTGAAATAGACTGCATTGATCAGGTACATTATGGTCTGGACATCAATTTCATTGATTATGCTGTCAATAGCCCCTTCGGTCATTTGGCTCACCCAGTCGTTGATCGTTTCGATGGCAGCCGGATCAGCGAAATTCAGCCGGTGGATCTCAGCGTCAAATGCCGCCGCGGTTGATTGCATGAACGGTGAGGCCGGCTGATATTCCTTGTGGTACCAGATGGAATTCGCGATATCCAGGCGGGTCGGCTCCGGCAGATTGCGCAGCCCGATCTGCCAGTTGCGGGCTTCCAGGTTTCGATCGCTGACGGATAAGCCGGGGACGTATAGGACATCAGCCAATTCATCATAGGTGGATCCGGCGGCACCGTTCAACGTCATGGCCAATGCGAGCCAGACTGAGGCGGGGGATATCAGTCGATTGCCTTCATCGATCGAATGTTCGAGCAGATCCCAGGCAAAGTGATTCACCGCATCCGTCAGTTCTGACGAAGGACGCGGGGCCTGGTCGGGCCAGGACGCGGCTTCAACATCGGCCAGCAAACCCGCGCCGCGGGCAGCGGGAATACGCTGGCAGCCTCCGGCCAGAGTGCCTGTCAGTAATAGTCCTGCCAGCAGCAGGCATGTCATCTTTTTCATGGTATCCCTCCCTGTCGCCGGATGCACGCCGGCCCGTGATGGTAATTAGACGTCAACCGACCGGCTCAATGTTCCCGACGGGCAGGCGATAGGCGGTTATTGGGTGATAATCTGATACCCCTGTTCCAGCCAGGTGGACATGGCCGGATGTCCGTTCATTTCATCAGCCAGCGGGATGCCGGAAGTCGTGTTGTACTCAAGAACACCCATTTTTGCCGAACACGCTTTGCAGACACAGGCGATCAGGCTCTCATTTCTCAATCGGGCAAACAGCGGATTCTCCGCTTCATCCATTTCCCGGATGAGTCGAACGGCCTCACCTTCCAGGATGACCTTGACATCGTGTCCGCGCGCTTTCAGATCAAGCGCGTTGAGCATGACATGGATGAAGCACAGCGGATCACCGCGAAAGGCGAAAATAGCAACTTTCATGAATTGTTCCTCCCAGTCTTCAGCCGGCATCGTCAGATGCTGGTCTCTTGTTTATTTCTATTATAGTATAGATAGAACGGAAGATCAGGCAGGATCCGCGGCCGATTAGGTCTTTGCGAAGATGGGAGAGGTTTTCATGAAAATATCAGTCAGAACCATACCATACCAGTACCGGCACGCGCCGGTTCCCGGCGGCGGATTCGTCACAGGATTCGTCTTTCATCCAAAGTCCCGCCAGATTCTTTACGCGCGAACCGATATCGGCGGTGTCTATCGCTATCAGTTCGCTGAAAAACACTGGATATCCCTGATGGATCATGTCAAGGCTCCTGACCGCTGGGAGAGTTATCCTCTTTCGATCGCGCTCGACCCGCGGCGGCCGGAACGCCTGTACATTGCGGCCGGTGATCTGGAGCGGAATTACCTGTGCCGTTCAGATGACAAAGGCGCCCACTTTCAATACTTTCCGCTGCCGGCGGCTGTCCATGGCAACCACGCGGGGCGGGCGACCGGAGAACGGCTGATCGTTGACCCGGTTTGTTCTGACATCCTTTATTTCGCGTCGCAGAGTGAAGGCCTGCTTATTTCGGAGGATGCCGGTGAAACCTGGCGGTCGCTGCCGGTCGGTCAGCATCAGGGCCAGGCTGAACCTGATCTGTCTTTTATCTGGATCCATCCCGACAGCGCCGTGCATGGCCGCAGTCAGATCATCGTGGTCAGTACCGCCGGCGCGGCCAATGCCAATGAGCAGGGCCAGCGCGGACCCAGTCTTTTCTGGTCGGTCGACGGCGGAGCGGTATTCCGTGTCATGCCCGGTCAGCCGCAGCCGCCTTCTGATTTCGGTAATTACCCCGGTTTTGTCGGCCAGCGCTGCAGCTTTGACGGAACCTATCTCTATGTTACCCTGGCTGCCGTAGGACATTCCTGGGCCGGCTGGTCAGGTTATGCCTGTGATATGGGAGGCCGGCAGCGCGGCTGTGTGATGCGCTATCGCTTCGCAGAAGACGGAACGATCGCTGATGTCCGTTTCATTACGCCTGATTTATCGTTTCTGACCGGAGAAACTGAGGTGATTGAATCTCATGCCGGTTTCGGCGGCATCGCGGCCGATCCGGCCCGCCCGGGACATCTGATCTGCTCAACCCAGTGCTTTGATCCCGATGATGTCATTTTCTACAGCGATGACAGCGGCTTATCCTGGCGGCCGGTTCTGCATGACCTTTCGATCGGCCGGATGGACTTTACCGGTGTTCCCTATATGAAGCCGCAATATAACGGTGGTCATAACCTGATCCACTGGCTGTCCGATCTGAAGATCGACCCGTTTGACCGCGACCGCGCCGTCTTCAATACGGGAACCGGTATTTTCATGACAGAAAACCTGACCGCGGCGGACCGCGGTGATGAAGTTGTCTGGCGTCCGTCCTGCCAAGGCCTTGAGGAAACGGTCCATCTGAATGTCTATAGTCCGCCGGCAGGTCCTGTCCAACTGCTCGATATCATCGGCGATCTTGGCGGCTTCGCGTTTACCAATCTCAATCAGCCGGCGGAAAATTCCTTCGCTGACGCGGAGGGCAACCGCTACATTACCTGCCTTAACGCGGATTTTACGGATGATTGCCCCCGTTATGTCGCGGTCACCGCGCGCGGCAACTGGAAGGGTAAGACAACCGGTGGGCTGATCTGGTCTGAAGACTATGGCCAGGCCTGGACCCGCCTGCCGGACCCGTCGAGCCTGAGCCCGCGCATCGATCAACTGATCACCGCGATCCGCCAGCCGAACACCAATTCAGGCTGGACGGCATTGTCAGCTGATCATCAGACGCTGGTCTGGTGTGTCGGCGAGGGCAATCGGCTGCCGGCGGACGCTGTTGTTGTCTCGGATGATCTGGGAAAGACCTGGCGCCAGAGCCGGCTATATGGCGAGTATGGCCAGATTCTGTCTGACTGTGGCCTGACCTGCAAAGTGTTCGCCGATCGGGTGGAACCTGAACGGTTCTACGCCTTCGGGAATGACTCATCACTCTATGTGAGTGACGACCGCGCCCGCAGCTTCAGGCGGATTCATTGCGACCTCGCGTTTCCACGGCTTGAACTGGGCGGTATGGACGGGAATATGCCGGCTGAGATCCGGCTGGAAGCCGGTCAGTGCGGTGTCGTCTGGATCGCTGCCGCAGAAGGGGGATTATGGCGTCTGACACTCAATGCCCGCACCCGTCAGGCGGTCTTTGAGCGCCGTTCGGCTGAAGGAGACATCATCTACCGCCAGGGTATGGGCTGCCCGCTGCCCGGCCGATTCTGCCAGACATTATATGTTAATGGATTCATCCAGGGAATCTATGGCTTTTACCGTTCCGCTGATGAAGGCGTAAGCTGGGAGCGAATCAATGATGAGCGGCAGATGTTCGGAGATATCCGCAGCATCTGTGGTGATCCGCGGCAGGCGGGACGATTCTATCTGGCGACCGGGTCGCGCGGCGTGCTCTGGGGCCAGCCACTGGTGCCGGATGACCCGTACGGCGGATCCGCTGAACGCTGATCAAGTGGCCAGAAGGCGGCAGAGCAGTACCGTTGTGACATAATACGACATAACACTGACAGCGGCTAGAATGCCGACGATCAGCCAGGCTGTCTTCCGTGCGTAATTAAGCCCGTTATTGCTGCCGAAGCGATTTTCGACAAACAGAGAAGGATCGTCCCGGTTGAAATAGAAGAGCCCGAGCTTCCAGTCACGATCATCCCTGATTCTTGTGGCAGCAGCCGGCAGATCCCGAGGCAATATGCCGGCGTTCAGCCGATCTTCGGAGCTGATTTCCGGTTTCAGGCGGTTTCCGGCCTGGCCGGCTTTCAGCGTCACCCAGATCGGAGGGATCAGCATGAGCAGGCTGAAAAACAAAATGCCGCCGATCAAGGTGCCGGCGCTCGGCACCCACAGGTTGAGCGTCATCGGTGTTATGGCCACGAACATCACCGTCATGACAAGGGTGATGAACCCGAGGACATGACTCATCAGGCGACGGTAAAGACGGTGGCGGGCAAAGGAGAGGGCCGGGTTTTCATTTTCCACCTGCAGTTTACTGCGGTACATGCCCAGATTAGCGGCCAGCATGAACAGGACCATGACGAAAGCCAGCAGCGGCTGGATTAAAATATGCAACAGTGATTTTTCACCCCAGGCATCAGCTTCCATCGCGAAATTCCAGTGTTTGACCAGGACATCCGGCAGGGTGGGGTAGACCGCCAGACTGACCAGGGCCGCGATCAGGCAGAGCAGCGCGCTGATGAGATACCAGGACCAGGGCAAATCCCGGAAACTCTGACGTGAACGGGAAGAGGCGGTATCGGCATACACGGTCGCGGATGTCTGCCAGTTCTGCGTTTGTTTCAGGTGTCGGGCAGAGCGCCAGCAGAACACGTAGATCAAAAACTGGATGAGCAAAAGCAGCAGCGGCAGATACATCGCGGCCAGCAGTGTCCAGTCCGGTTGTCTGACATAGAGAAGAATACTGGCAAACAACAGGGCGGCAGATGACGCGGCCGTCCATCCGGCATAGATGCGGCGCAGGCGCTGGGCAGATGGATGATCCCAGGTTGAAGCAGGCACTCTGACGCCGAAGAACAGCGAACGCTGGGTGATCCATGGCGCTCTGACCAGAATCAGGCCGATGATCAACAAGACGACTAGATTCAGCGCAAGAAACAGACCGTTCATCTCATTCATTTTGCATCTCTCCATCTTTCTTCAGCTGGCGCATCGACTGATCAAGTGTCCGGACCAGTGCCTGCAGGTCATTCGTGCTCATTTTCCGGCAAATCGCCTCCGCGACCAAGGGTTCCAACTGGCGGCTCAGCCAGTTTTGAAACTCAGGCTGATCCGGGATGTTTTTGGCCATCACCGCACCGGAACGACGGTCCAGAACGAGAAACCCTTCATCGCGCAGCTGTTGATAGGCTTTGTGTACCGTATGCAGATTGATCCCGAGATCAGCGGCCAGTCGGCGGACCGACGGCAGCTCCTCACCCGCCTCAAGCTGACCGGTCGCGAGGCCGATCACGATCTGATCCCGCAACTGGCGATAGATCGGAAGGTCACTGGCAAAATCAATTTGAATCAGCATGAGCGCTCCTTTTCTATCTGTTATACAACAATTATAACAGATAAATTAATCATTGCATCCAGCACGATCGGCGACGATTGACATTGCATCTGAACTTGGGGACAATGATGAATGAAACGCTGGCCGGGTTTATCGGACAGCATCCAGAAAGAGGTGCCAGTATGCAGCAACTGCCTGTTTTTCCTGATCTGCGTTCCATCAGAATCAGCGGCGGATTCTGGGGGCGGTATCAGCAAATTCTGCGTGATGCCATGATCCCGTATCAGTGGCGGGCGCTCAATGATCAGATTGACGCCGCGCCGCCGTCTTATTGCCTGGCCAATTTCCGCGCCGCGGCTGAGAAAGTGCAAAATGGCCAGACCAGCCTTCAATTCGCGGGCATGGTGTTTCAGGACTCTGATTTGTATAAATGGCTGGAAGCCGCTGCTTACTGCATCGCGTCAGCACCGGACCCTGATCTGGAGAAAACCGTGGACGGGGTGATCAGCCTGATCGGACAGGCACAGGAACCGGATGGCTATCTCAATACGTATTATACTTTACGGGAACCTGAACAAAAATGGACGAATCTTCTGGAAAATCATGAGCTATATTGCAGCGGCCATATGATTGAGGCCGCCGTCGCCTGGTTTGAGGCGACAGGAAAAACCAATTTCCTGCAGATCGCGGTCCGGAACGCCAATCTGCTGGTCCGTTTGTTCGGCGCTCAGGATGGCCAGATGAAAGGATATCCCGGGCATCCGGAAGCTGAACTGGCGCTGATGCGCCTCTATACAGTGACGATGGAATCTAGTTATCTCGATCTGGCACATTTTTTTATCACAGAACGCGGTCAGCCGCCGTTGTATTTTGACCAGGAACTGAAGACCCGGCAAAACGGCTACTGGGCGGAGGATGTCATCCGTCCGCCGCAGAAATACAGCATGGCCGACCGTCCGCTGGCCTGTCAGGATAATCTGGAAGGCCATTCAGTCCGGGCGCTGTATTTGCTGGCCGGGCTGATTGATGTGGCGTTTACGCGTGGGGATGAAGCACTGATCGCGGCTGCCAGACGTCTGTTTGACCGTTGCGTCAGCCGACGGATGTATGTGACGGGCGGTGTCGGTTCAACCCATCACGGCGAAGCCTTCACGTTTGATTATGATCTGCCGCCTGATACGGCGTATGCGGAAACCTGCGCGTCGATTGCCCTGATTTTTGCCGCCCGCCGGCTGCTCAGGGTTGATCAGGACAGCCGCTATGGTGATGTGATGGAGCGGGCGCTCTACAATACCTGTCTCGCCGGCATGCAGCTGGATGGCACACGGTTTCTCTATGTCAACCCGCTGCGTGTCTGGCCGGAGGCCAGTGAACATGACCGGGACCACTGGCATGTCACGCCTGAGCGGCAGGGGTGGTTTGCCTGTGCCTGCTGTCCGCCCAATCTGGCCCGTCTGTTGGGATCACTCGGCCGCTACGCGTACGGTATTGATGAATCGGCATCCGCGGTTGCTTTCCATCTGTATATCGAAAGTCAGGCGGAATTTCATCTGGCAAGCGGCCAGGTTTCACTTGACTGCAAGACGAATTATCCGCATGATGGCCGGATCGTCATACAGAAACAGGGCGCGGCCTGCCGCCTCGATCTGAGAATTCCGGACTGGTGTCATGAATCTACACTTATTCTGGACGGACAGGCTGTAAATCCTGCCGAAAAGACCGGCTACCTGATGCTCGACTGTCCGGCCGGTGATCATACGGTGGAACTCAGTCTGGATCTGCCGGTGATGCGGGTCTATGGCCATCCGGCAGTGCCGGAAACCGCCGGTCAGGTCTGCCTGCAGCGGGGACCTCTGGTC